>JADGBP010000328.1 GCA_015231395.1 Desulfamplus sp.
ACATACAAAATGGTACATCAATAGTGATACGTTATGACTTTTTCTAATTAGCTCTCCCATGAACTTATTTGTAGCTTATTTTTAACTACGCCGCAAGCGGCGGGGTATTAAACCCAAGCTTCGCAATCAACTGCACCGGAAGATAGCCCAAGTGCCGTTGCCACTGAAGAAGCAGCCTCGGCAACTGTCTGACCGTTTGCAACAAAAGCCTGCTGAAGAGTTGTCAGGGGGTTCACCACAGTTGAGCCTGCAGGTGCTGTCATGGTCCCTACGAATGGTTTATTTGTGGCAATATCAATACCTCCAGTGGCAATTATTGTTCCTGTTCCCCCCTCCAGAACAAACTCACCATCAGCATCAGTTGTAGCCTTTGCTTCGCCTTCATTCCATATACCGTCACCGTTAGCATCGGCAAAAACAGTTGCACCAGCGACGTATCCATCTATAACCTTACCAATAAGGACAGGAAGATCTGAAATGGAAACCGAAGCTTTTGCAGCACTCCCGAGCTTTGTTCCTTCTCCCGGGTTCGACAGGGTCAGCACAATACCTTCGCCACTCTCTTTGATTGAATCATGTGTCACGGGAACTGTAATGGTTCTTGACGTTGCTAAAGGAGTAAAGATCAGAACGTTGCTTGAGCCGGAAACTGCGGAATCAGTATCAACACCAATGACTGCACCACCTTGACCTGTAAGTTTGTAGGTCACATTTGTTGTTTGATACTGCTGATGGCTCAAAGTTACGGTAAATGTGACACTGTCACCTTCCTCTACAGCTGCCGGTGCTTTTACAGAAAACGCGGCTGGTGAAGTATTAACTTTTTCACCTGATGGTACTGAAGGTGCCGGCATTTTGGATACCAGCTCAGAATTACCAGCAACATAATCAACAAAATAATCAAGCGGAGTAACTCCAGCCCCTGTTGCAATATCACGTAATGCATCAACACTCATGTCTAATCCATAGAAGTTAATTACAGATTTGAGAAAGTCTGACTCATCAAAACTGTTGGACGGGTTGACACCAATTGCAGCACCATATTTAAGGTAGTGTTCCCATGGGGTTACGCCTGTGGCTATCTCGTTGTCATATTTAGCAAGAGGAGGAGTTATCATGCTGCCAAATGTGTTAATATCAAACTGTTTTTTTGCCCATGCAATTCTGTACTCGGCAGCATTAAAATAGCTGTTTGGAGGTAACCGTTCACTCCCCCCTCCCCAATACAAAATTGGGTTATATAAAAATCAGGCACTTAGCTATTTTGACTATCAAAACAGAGGGGGGGGGAGTGAACGGTTACGTTTGGAGAGAGTCCCCATGACGTACCGTATTCCAAATAAAATGTTTCAAGAGCGGCTGCATTGCTTGCCGCTTCAGGATAAAGCACTTCCTTCACTATTGTCACCATGTCATCTATAGTCTTTCCAGCTGCCCAATCGCTGTACT
This sequence comes from Desulfamplus sp., assembly GCA_015231395.1. Lineage (GTDB taxonomy): Bacteria > Desulfobacterota > Desulfobacteria > Desulfobacterales > Desulfobacteraceae > Desulfamplus. The sequence continues at coordinate 1,450 of JADGBP010000328.1, forward strand.
CTGTGGAAACATAATCAAAAAGTGCTTTACTAAAATAACCGTGATCAAATCCTGTGATTCCCATGCTTTGTGATTCTCCTTATTAATGTTTATCTCAATTTAGGAATGAGGACGAAATAACTTCCCCATTTGAAAAATAGAAAATAAAAATATATACACCTAATGAGACTTAGGAATCGCACATAAATAACTTACCCATATTATTATCTACAATATAATAAGTGAGTTATAAATATCGTTTATGGTAAAGCAAAATATATGCCAATGCGTTTAAATGAGATTATTATTTAGAAACTTCATTAATAATGATATTTTTTTATCTATATAAAATCAAGTATTTATAATATTTATTGGCGGTTCTAATGCTAAAATCGAGCCAATCTGCAACAAAATACATGATAGTATTTGTCTTTGGTATATATTTTGCTTAGACAGAATATATGATTGTAAGTATCTTATTATATTTGAAATAATCAAATGGGTAAGTTGTTTATGTGCGGTTCCTTAAAGAGCAATAATTTTTTATACTATTTGCTTGGTGCCATTCTCAAAAAAGATTTTTTACGAGACCACCAATATATTATGATTGAACTCTTTTAGGAGTGAGTCCGAAATAACTTACCCAAACTCCCCCTCTCCAGATATGGAGAGGGGGCTGGGGGGTGAGGTAAATGGGCAGGTTATTTAAAACCGATTCCTTATATAATTGAACTCTTTTTGAAGGATGCCTTTATTTGAAACGTTTTTAATTTTAATATATTTTTTATTCGCATTGAAAAGGTTGTCCTGTTTGACATATTTAAGGTTATATTTGCCTCTTGTCAAACCGTGTATTAACTGGTAAACGCTCATGGCAGGGTTTGCCACCCCCGACTATGAAAAGCAAATGTTTTTTCACGGTAACCGCTCATGGACGAGTTTTGTCCAACCCGCCGGAATATGAAAACAAGAATGTGTTTTCACGGTAAAAATCATTTAAACGGCTGAAAATCTTACACACAGGAAATTCAATGACCATTGGTTCAAGTTCACGCGAAAACACCGAAACCCACCCCGATGATTATTATTGGTGTCGGGATTATAAGGGACATCGATATAGCCATGACCAGGCATTGGCACTTATCCAAAACTTTCATGGACACAAAGCCCCCGGATTGGTAATCGGCACAAAAATGGTGAGTCTGGCACTGGAAAGATTGCCTGAAGCGATTCTTTTCGATGCCATCAGCGAAACCAAAAGCTGTCTTCCGGATGCGGTACAGATGCTGACGCCATGCACCATCAATCGAAATCGCCATGACGGAAACAGCGGCACTATCACATTATGTGCTGCCGGCACGCTCCGCATTTGAAAGTTGGGATGGAACCTTCTTCCCGTTGTCCTTTCCTGAAATCTATTTTGGCATGCGCTCACCAGTCATCAAACCCGAAGGAGAACGACTGGAATGCGGTCAGATCGAAACACGTATTGCCAAGGCGGTCGGGTTAGTCCCCAAACTTCCAGACTATCTTTACCAGGCGGCGGAAAATGAAGACCTCCTCGGATATACAATGGCACTGTTTTCCTTTCTGCAAAAGAATCCCAAGAACATGAAGTCCATGCCATTCATCCTGGCGGAGACCCTCGGAGGGATTTATGATTCGGCACACCTTGCCGTGCTTTGGGGAATAATGTTGTCGATGCCGAAATCCAGCCGGAAAAATGCCGCTCGGGCTGGTTTTGCACTGGAGAGCTGGCTTGATGTGCTGAAACAACCAGAAAGGATTTCTCGTGCATTCAAAGCAGCACTGAAATATATTTCTTACGCACCATTTTTAGCATTGTCGCC
>JADGBP010000329.1 GCA_015231395.1 Desulfamplus sp.
CTGAAATATTACCACCTTGATCTATTGATATTATTCTCAAATGATCTTCTTCATTAATCCAAACCAGAAATTTCTGGTCATTGGATTCAAAAACGCCTCTGCTCTCAGGCCAGTCGCGGTTTATACCCGCTGATTCCTGAAATCTATCACCTTTTTTAAAAGCAGATTTAGACTGGATACACACCTTTTTAGACGGAATACACACATCTTTAGATGGAATGTGCACATCTTTAGATGGAACGTGCACATCTTTAGATGGAATACACGCAGATTGAGATGGAATAGACACATCCGGTTTCATTTGATTTGTATAAAGTACAGATTCTTTGATTGGAATATAGTGACCCGTTAAGGAATGGGTCATGAAAGAAAGACTCGTGGAGGAATATTTTATATCTTCAAGTGATTCAAGTATAATTTTTTCCACCTTTTTCCTTTCTATTGAGGATATGACAGGTGTGAATGGAAAATCAGCTAAATTTCTGGCTACACGAATTCGGGTAGAGATAATATATTTATGTTCAGGGTCGGGATCAGGAAAATTAATAGCGGTCAAATCTGATTTTGCCGGATATTTAAGAATTTCATCGATATCGTGGTATTGTTTAATGACTGGTATGAAAATGTCAGAAAAAACATCATAACTTTCCTCATCTCCTGCATATATCCCAATTGAACTGTCTGGATTGTCAATTCCAGATCGTAGAGCATGATTCAGCGTAAATCCATGCCTGGTTCTTATATGAATCAATCTATCATAGATTTCCCGTGTTAAATATTTGCTTGCAAGCGATGTGGAATTTGCTTGAAAACAGGGAAATGGTGATAAGTTTGATGCATAATTCATTATAATATCTCCTTTTTTTCCATCAAAATTCAGGATGCATTACCGTGAAAACACATTTTACCTTGAAAGCACACTTTATTTTGCATATTCAGGGTTAGACAAAACACGTCCATGAGCGTTTACCGTAAAAAACAGATTTTTGTTTTCATGGTCAGAGGTTGACCAAAACTCGGTCATGAGAATTTAACGATCAAATTGTTTTACAAGTTTGATTGCCTCTTTTTTGGCACCATCAAAGTCAAACTGCTCAATTTTATTACAAATATCTCTTATCTGGTTCTGTCCGATATATTGATTAAGTTTGCTCATAAAAGGTGATGTAATGTCAGGGTTGTAGTGTTCACATGCATTTATTAGATCTCCCAGAAGTTTTTTTATATGTGCAGAATTCTGTGTGGAATCTCGATCAAAATCTTGTGTGGAATCATGAGCAAAATCATGATCGGAATCCTGTGTAGAATCTCGGGTAGAATCTCGGGTAGAATCAACAGGCAAACGATGATCTGTAGATGACTTTCGTTCAACTGAGGATGATGAAAGAGCTTTTACCTTCGTCTTTGGAACCAAAAATTCAATGATCTTTAAAAGCTCTTTGAGTGAAATAGGTTTGTCAACCACGGCATCCATTCCAGCTTTATCGTATTCAACCTTCTCCTGAGGCATCACACTTGCTGTCACTGCAACAATGGGGATTCGTCTGCCTGTACCCTGCTCAAGCTTTCTGATGTGGCGTGTAGCTTCAAGCCCATCCATTTCAGGCATGTGGATATCCATAAGAATGATATCTAAAGATTTGTTTTTAAATATATCAATGGCTTCTATACCATTTTTCGCGGTTATAACGTTATAGCCCCGTTTTTCAAGATAAAGTTTTATAAGTATAACATTATCATCAATATCGTCTGCAATCAGCAGATTAATATTTCTTGAAATAACACCAACATCGTCTGATTTTACAGAGTACTTTCTTCCATTATCATTACCTGTTTCTAACGATTTACCTGTCTCTAAAATACCCATTTTTCCCGAATCACTTACTTGTCTTGAGTCACTTACTTTTCCTGAAGAACTTACTTTTTCTGAAGAACTTACTTTTTCTGAAGTGCTTACTTTTCCTGAATCGCTCACTTTTACTGAATTACTTATTTTTTCCTCCGAATCACTCATTCTTTCTGAATCACTCGATTTTTCTGAAATATTCACTGGTTTTGCCTGATACTGTGTTGGTTCTGGTTCAGAATAGTCATTAGATGCTGGCACAAGCGGGATAGTGAAAAAAAATGTGCTGCCTTTCCCCTCTTCACTCTCAACCCATATAGTACCTCCCATAAGTTCTACCAGTTGTTTTGAGATAGAAGTTCCCAAACCTGTACCGCCAAAACGTCTTGTTGTAGATGGATCAACCTGAGTAAATGAATCAAAGATTGTAGGCAGACGGTTTTCAGGAATCCCGATTCCAGTATCAGAGATTGAAAAGAGTATTATATCAGTCTGATGCCATGGTTTAACCTGCATTAAGATACTTCCATTTTCCGTAAATTTGATTGCATTGCCTGTCAGATTGGTTATTACCTGTCCTATCCGGATAGGATCTCCCACAAACCAGTTACCAATCTCTTCTGCAATCTCATAATTTAGGATCAAAGATTTTTTCTGTGCTTTTACCATGAGGTTCTCAATTCTGCTGGATACTATATTCCGCAGGTCAAAAGGCTTGATTTCAATCTCAATTCTTCCATTCTCTATTTTGCTCAAATCAATAAGTTCATTGAGCAATTCCAGCAGTGATGAAGCAGAACGATGGGCAATGGTAAGATGTTTTCGGTGAATTTCAGGAAGTTCTTTGTCCTCAAGGGAAAGGCTCAGAAAACCCAGAACAGAGTTCATTGGAGTACGTATTTCGTGGCTCATATTTGCCAGAAACTGAGATTTTGCTCTGTTTGCAGCTTCTGCCGCGTCTTTTGCAATTTCAAGAGCCGCTATGGTCTGCTCCAGCTCTTTTGTAGCATTTGAAAGTTCAGAAGTCCTTATAGCCACACTTGTTTCTAAATGAAAATTGTAATCCTGTAATGTCATCTCTCTTTTCTGAATTTCACGGATCATCCTGTTAAAGTTACCTATAAGAATACCAAATTCATCCTGAGACAAACCATCCATAGTTGTTATCTGAACATTATAATTCTGCTCTCTGGTCAATTTATCCATATTACGAATCAATTGAAATAGAGGAGCAGTAAAGAGTTTTTGAAGTTCTGAGGCAAAAAGAAATACAAGAGCAAATGCAACCAGCACTACTACGCTTATCATCTTATAATAAGATTTAAGGCGATATTTAACCTCATGCATATCATCCACAAGATGAATATAGCCGATAATCATGTTTCTGGCATAAACTGGCCTGATAACATGAAGAG
>JADGBP010000032.1:0-1958 GCA_015231395.1 Desulfamplus sp.
CGTCAGCAGTAGATGCCCCCACGGTTATTAGCTCTTCCATTGTTCCTGGAAACGTGATGCCTGAGTCGCTGTTGCCAGCAGCACTCACAACCATTACTCCTCTATTTACAGCATACTGAACGGCATTGATTCACGAACAGGCGTCATTTGTTCCCACATTTATGGTGCCATATGTCCGACATGGATATTGGCGGTGGCTAAAACTTCCCCCTAATCATGGCACAAAAAAATCAGAAGACCTATTTGACCCATTTGGTTCAATGGCTGGTGGACTCTTCTGGTTTGACAAGAATGCATATGATGAAACCAAAAAAGCTATGAGCGATAGTAATAGCTTTAAGCCGGTTAATATTATCGATAAAAAATTCCTGATTGAAACTGATTTGCATTAAATCTATACGGCAATCTGTTTTTTCATACAAAGGGCTATTTTTTCATACTGTGGTCTGTTTTTTGCTTTGTACAAATATTATGTAATCACAAACAACTTCTTTGTAATTATTTAAAATAAAATAAAAACAAAAAACCAATAAGTATATATGAAACAAAGTTTAAACGGGGTTATCGTTATGAAAAGAAAAATTATAAAATGCCTTATAGCAATTCAGGTTATGATGTCATGTTTTGCCTTTGAGTCAGTTGCATTGAATACCTTCGGGAAGCGGAATCGTAGAAATATCCTCAATAAGAGACGCTGTGGTTTGATTCGTTGGGTTAGTGATCTGTGTCGATGATGTAATTTCAGCCTTTACGGGAACCTGAGATTTATTTTCAGCCTGAACAGAGGATTCATTTTCAGTCTGAACAGAGGATTTATTTTCAGCCTGAACAGAGGATTTATTTTTAACCTCATCGAAAGATTTATCTACGGTTATGGCTGATTTTTCAGAAGCATTTTCATCTCCACCGCATCCCATCACGCCAGTAAGGAACAAGACGACTATATAAAATAGAACTACCGTGCGGACAGTCATTATCTTTTTACAAATATTTCTCATTCACATCTTCTCCACGTACTATTTATATGAACTTCCTTTATATGAACTTCCTTTATATGAACTTCCTTTATATGAACTTCCTTTGTATGAACTCCCTTTGTCTGAACTCCCTGATGACTCCATGTTCTCATATGTACTTTTAACAACATCTGCACCATATTTGTTTTCAAGACGGCGTACAATAAAATGACCTCTTGCCATATCCTGAAAATGATCAATAAACAGCGTATTTATAATAACTCCCCCAGCGGCTCCAATAGCAGGCAGTGCCTGAGTAACAGCTTTTTCCGACACTTGAACACTGAATCTGTCAGCTATCTGGATAATAAGACGTACAAGAGCAGGACTACCCTCAACCAATCCTCTTTCTGCAATATACTCTGCTGCATTGGCTACGGACGAGGCAAGTGCTGCACGGGCTACAAAATAGGCAGATTCATAAGCATCATCTAAATTTTTTGTTCCGCCAAAGGCAAAAACCTCCATGCAGGCAATCTTTGTACTAAGTGAAGTCATAAGCTCCCCTTCGCTTCTTGCAATATCAGCAATGGAACGAAGCATTATGGTTGTGGATATCGGAAGCTCAATTGCCAGTGCACTTAATCCAAAAAAACCACTGATACCGCCTGTAGTTCCCACGGCAATTTTATGCCAAAGATTGGAGGATTGACGGTATGGTTCATCATTGAGAGTCAAGACTGCAGCACTTACAGCCCTGGATAATGCAGAGTGAGTAATTTGTCCGACTTTGTATTTCCAGTTTTGGGGAAGCATTTCAAAGCCCTTTTCAATGGGAGTTCCAAGCAGATTTGTAATTTTTGCCGTAAATCCCGGATTTTCCAGAAGCCATTTGGCTCTTTCCAGATCTTTTAAATCATAACTATCCAAAATCATATTGTCTCTCCTTTAATGGGCTGTTGGTCACTATAATTGCAGCAAAGATGTTAATGTGCTTGTTAA
>JADGBP010000032.1:2055-12366 GCA_015231395.1 Desulfamplus sp.
TTCTTCAACAAGCTTAATTTTCCTCAAATCACTCATAACTTTATTAAGCTGCTCAATACTGCTTACAGAGATTGTAAAATAACTTCTGACAACACCAAACTCAGAGGTTGCACTCTGTGCATTATTAATATTTGCACCATTTTTGCTGATTGATGTTGCCACATCTGCCAAAAAGCCTGGTCTGTCAGTAGCACGAATTCTTATTTTAGCAGGATAGGAATCTGTATAACTGTCGCTCCACTGAACATCAATTTGCCGTTCAGGAGTCATTTTAAATGTGTTTATACATTCTTTGCGATGAACGGTTACCCCCTGACCTTGGGTAATAAAACCGATGATTTCATCTCCCGGCAGAGGATTGCAGCATTTGGAAAATTTCAACAGAATATCATCAAGTCCCTTGACAACAACCCCGTCACTGCTTTTACGCCTCTTTTTATTACCAATGATTTTATGAAGAATGGAAGATAATTTCTCCCCAGTGTTCTCTTTCTCAGCATCTGGTACAGCTTTATGAAGCAGTTGAAGAGGGGTTATCTTTCCAAAGCCCACTTGAGCTATTACATCGTCAACATTGTTGAAACCAAAAGATTTCGCAGCTATATCAATTTCCCCTGATTTCAGCATTGCATTGAACGCATAGCCTTTTTTCCGGAACAGTTTTTCACACATCTCTCTGCCAAGAGAGATACTGCGTTCTTTTTCCTGAAAATTAATCCAGTGCCGTATCTTGCTTCTCGCCTTGACAGTTACGACAAAATTGAGCCAGTCTGCACTTGGATGATGATCCTTTGCAGTAATAACAGTGACTATATTGCCTGTTTCCAGTTTATGGGCAAGAGGAACAATTTTTCCGTTAACTTTGGCACCATAACACTGATCTCCAACCTGAGTATGAACCATATAAGCGAAATCTACAGGAGTCGCACCTTTGGGAAGGGTTTTTATTTCACCGTCAGGTGTAAAAACATAAATCTCGTCAGGATAGAGATCAATTCTTACATTTTGAAGAAATTCACCTGGATCCTTTGACTCTTCCTGATTTTCCACAAGATTGCGAAGCCATGCAAAGGTTTTTCCGGTTTTTTCATCAAAGGAAGTCCCTTCTTTATAACTCCAGTGTGCAGCAATTCCAGATTCTGCAACATCATTCATGTCTTTGGTTCTAATCTGAATCTCCACCCTCTGACCATGAGGTCCAATAACTGTAGTGTGAAGGGATTGATACCCATTTGCCTTTGGTACCCCGATATAGTCCTTGAACTTGTAATGGATAGGCTTCCACATATCATGAATAAGACCCATCACTTCATAACACTGAGCCTTTTTTTCAAGAATGATTCTGAATGCGATCAGATCATAAACCTGATTAAATTCTAAATTCTGGGAAAGCATCTTGTGATAAATGCTGTAATGCTGTTTAAAACGCCCTTTTATATCTGCTTGAATCCCTTCAGAGGTCATCTTTTCCTTAAGTTTCTCCATGACCTCCTTGACATATGCCTCTTTTTCATCTCTGGCTTTGTTGACAAGCACATCAATGGCAGAATACTCCTGAGGCATACCGTAATAAAATGCGGCATCCTCAAGCTCCTGTTTTAACCAGAAAATCCCCAGTCTGGCAGCAATAGGTGCATAGATATCCAAAGTTTCAAGAGCTATAATCTTCTGTCGTTCAGGGGGCTGATAATTGAGAGTACGCATGTTATGGAGTCTGTCTGCAAGTTTGATGAGAACCACCCTAATATCATCTGCCATGGCAAGAATCATCTTTCTTAGGCTTTCCGCCTGACGGGAAATCTTGTCGGAAAAGATGAGTCTTGAGAGTTTGGTTACGCCTTGAACAATCTGTGCAATATTATAACCAAAGGTCTTTTCAATATCCTCTTTTGTGGCATGAGTATCCTCAATAACATCATGTAAAAGACCTGCCGCAATACTTTCTAAATCCAGCTTCATCTTTGCAAGTATAAAGGCAACTGCCAGAGGATGAGACAAGTAAGGCTCGCCTGAAAGACGTAGCTGTCCTTCATGAACCTGAGCGGAATAGATGTAAGCTCTCTCTACCATATGAAGTTGTGCATCAGGATTATATTCAACAATAGTATCCAGAATGTCGTTGATTCTTACCATGTCAATCTTACCATTTCAATCTTGCCAAATTAGCTGGACAGGTGCGTCCTCCTGTCATGTTGTAAACGCTCATGGGCAGATTCTACCGCCCCCGAGTATGAAAACAAGATGTGTTTTCACGGTAAACATAATAAGCCCCGTCGTAGTTAATACGCCTTGGCAAAAAGAACTCTCTTGCCACTATCTCTATTACAGTAGATGCATTGCCCTTTTTCTTCCTTGCTGTCAAATGGGATACATCTGATTGTCACAGAAAGGTCTTCTTTTATCTTTGCCTCACAATCTTTAGAACCACACCAGTGTGCCATTACAAATCCTCCATGAATTTTGGTTTCACTGGATGATGTATAAAAATCATAAAATTTCTTTTTGTCGTCCATCTCAACAGTATTAGTATTTCTGAACTCCAAAGCTCTGTTAAAGAGATTATTTTGGATATCATCAAGGATAGATACCATATCATTTACAAAGTCAGAGCGTTTGATCGCTTTTTTCTCTTTTGGTGATTTGTCCCGCCTGCCGGCAAATACAGAATCTTTTTCAATATCTTTAGGGCCTATTTCCGCTCTTACAGGAATTCCTTTTTTAATCCAGTCCCATCCTCTCGCACCACCGGTATCACGATCATCAATTTCCACCACAACTTTCCGATCATGATAAATGACCTGTTTAAGCTCACGGGCAAGAGAATGTGTGTATTCCATGACCGCTACTTTTTCCTCATCATTCCTGAATATTGGCAAAAGCACCACATGAGCAGGGGCAACCCTTGGAGGCATTATTACGCCGTCATCATCTCCGTGGGTCATTATCATTCCGCCGATCATTCTGGTGGAGACTCCCCAGGAGGTAGTCCATGCAAACTGTTCCAGTTTATCAGCATCTTGAAATCGGATATCAGACCCCTTCGCAAAATTTTGTCCCAAAAAATGCGAAGTCCCTGCCTGAAGAGCCTTTTTATCCTGCATCATCGCCTCAATACACAAGGTGTCCGCAGCTCCTGGGAATCGCTCTGATTCGCTTTTCGCACCTTTGACCACCGGTATAGCAAGGAACTCTTCCATAAATTTTGTATAAATATCCAGCATCATATGGGTACGTTCCATGGCCTCTTTTTCTGTTGCGTGAGCAGTATGTCCTTCCTGCCACAGAAATTCGCTGGTTCTCAAAAAAATACGGGTTCTCATCTCCCATCTGACCACATTTGCCCACTGATTAATGAGAATCGGCAGATCCCTGTAGCTTGATACCCATTTTGACATTGATTCGCCAATTATAGTTTCTGATGTTGGTCTCACAATAAGAGGTTCTGCAAGTTCTCCGGCAGGCACAAGCTTTCCATTTTCACCCTTTTCCAGTTTGTGGTGTGTAACAACCGCACACTCCTTGGCAAATCCCTCTACATGCTCCGCCTCTTTTTCAAGATAGCTCAATGGTATAAATAGTGGGAAATAGGCGTTTTTCACACCAGTCTCTTTGAACATGACATCCAGTTCAGATACAATATTTTCCCACAGGGCATATCCCCATGGTCTTATGACCATGCAGCCTCTAACCGAAGATTTTTCAGCCATTTCCGAAGCTTTTACAACCTCCTGATACCACATTGGATAGTCTTCTTCCCGGGTAGGTGAAATTGCCGTTTGAACCTTGTTCCCCATTTACATCTCCTCCAGATTTGACGGTCTTGTAAAAAGTCGATTTTTTAAAATGTGTCATAAATAAAATCAGATAGTTATCACTCTAAAAAATGTCGCTTCAGGACTTTTTACGAGACCATCAGATTTATATTTCACTGCTGGTGAAAACCCCTGAACTTGTTCAGGGGATGAAACCAGTATGTAAACTTTGACAGATACTCTCAAGTTCTGCCCCTCTTTACATTGAGGTTGATTCACTTCGGGATTGTTAGAAAGGGTTTTTAAGCTCTGCTCACCGAGAGTTTCCCTGTCTGTCCGACAGGCAGGCTCTCTGTTTAAAGACAAAGCCATAGAGCTGTAAGCTTGTGAAGCACTCACAGGTATGTATGTATTTCTCCTATCTAACTTCTGCATAAAGTTTCCTTTAAGCTCCCTAATCAACTCTTACGTTAAACATCACTGTTCAAGCCACTGAACTTGTTCAGTGGTAGTTGACCTTGTATTTTAGTTTGTTCTAAACCACTGCTGTGTTCTATATAAAAAACCAATATATCCCCGTAATGTCAATACATCGTCCTTTATCCACATTTTACACTTATAGCTTTTGCCGTTATCAGGATCCATAATTGTTCCGTCACTATACTCCTCACCCAGCTTTGAATCTATTTTACCGGATTTTTTCATATCCTGCAGAAATATCATTCCAGCAAGAGGTTTATTGTATAAATCTCCGACGCACTTGTCGCAAAGGGTATCTTGAGGTTTGAGCAACAGCTTGGTTATTTTGGCAAAATATGCCCCATTCTTCTCGAATATTTCCACATAGGATTTATCTTTGCCCTTGTCAGCACCTTCATCAGATACTGTTTTCCATGTTCCGGCAATTGTATTTTCCGCTTTTACAGAAACCGTGCAAAGCAAAACAGCAACTACAGAAATAATAACCCCTACAAACGCTCTTTTCATAAATTCTCTTTTCATAATGTTTCCTCCCGTTTCAATTTTTTACAATGATGTTGGTTATTAGCCCTTCTATAGTTTTCCAGATAATTAAATTGGCAAGAGCACTGTAGGGGCAATCCTGTGTGGTTGCCCTTGCAAGGGCAGGTACCAGACCTGCCCCTACAGTTTCACATAAATTAAATTGGCAAGAGTAGGGGCAAGCCATTGTGGTTGCCCTTCTTCAAAAGAAGAGATACCAAAATATTTTTCTGAAAAGCTATATAAGCATTTAGCAAATTAGGACTAATAAACCATAATGAATATAATGCCAATTTATTTATTTGTGTCCACCTCTGATTTAAAGATGTTTCTTATGCCCATCCAGTTTTTTTTCTTTTTGCCTGACATATTTTTTTCAGATGCGGCATTTGCCGATGTTGTAGAATCTGCCCATATCACAGGTGTGGTGAACTGACTCCATCCCCACTTAAAAATCGTAAGCAGCCAGAAAGAGAGCCACAATGCCCATGCAAGCATGGCGATACGGTAAGCAAGCATGGGAATAGAAAATAACCATGCTTTGGGAAGAGTGGCAGCACTGATATCGTGGTACCATTTTAACAGGTTGCCGGTAGAGCCATTACCTGTAATGTTCATGGATGGGTGACCGATAAGTCCTTTTGAGATTGAAAACAGAAGGCATAAAAGAGCAATAAAGGTTAAGGATACAATACCAATCTGTATGAGATTAAATTTTACCGCACTTAACCCTTTATCTCTTACCGCACTTAACCCTTCATCTTTTACCGTACTTAATTCTTCATCTTTTTCTGATTCATCAAGTTTTTCTGCTACTTTATCTTCTCTTGATTCTTGACTTTTACCTGATTCATCCTCTTTACTTAAAACCTTTACTTTAATTTTTTCGCCCCATTTTTTCCGCATATCCAGAACGACAAGCCATGATGCAACAATCAGACATGCTGCAGGATTGCTCACAGACATTCCAATGCCCAACAGAAACCACTGATGAAATTTTAGTGGAGTCAAATTTGTCATTGCAAGTCCTGCCGAGACAATAATCACTACAATAAGCACTGACCAAAACAGCACCGCAGGTCCGGCAAGCTGCTCTCCTCCTGCAAAAAGTGGCCACCGGTCTGAAGAGATATGTAGTGCAACAGCGGCATTTACACTTGGTGCACCAAGATTGATCTGAGGTGTTTGGTAAAGAGAAATAATGCCCTCTCCATATCTCCACACCAGTTGAATATTCTGGCTGCCAGGAGTAACGGGCAGAATTACTTTTCTCCCTTCCTGACGAATAAGTTGACTCTTTCCATTGATCTTCACTTCCTGAAGTTCAGACCCTTCTGGAATCTCAATAGTATGCTGTGCTCCCTGACTGCTCTTTATGTAAAGGGTAAGGATTGCACGAGTGCTCCTTTGTCCGGGATGAAGCTCCAAATTACTTTTTTCAATAGTCAGAGTCTGACCTTTGATCCCCTCAGGTCTGGAGATCTTTAATATTAACTCTTCTCCGGGCAAGGGGTGCCATGTAGGATACCATCTATTATTGTTTTGATGCATTATAACCGGAATGCCATGCGTTTCAACGTGAAATACAGGGCTTGCATCAAGTTTCCACACTTCTGTCCACTCTCGGTTTTGAGAATGCTCACCAGAACTGCCGGATTTCTGAGGTGTTGATGACTTCTGGCTGTTGGAATTATTTTGGTTTTGGTTGTCCAGTATGTTTTTGTTTTGGTTAGACGACAACGCATGATACAGTCTCACTGTATCAGAAGATTCAAGAAATGATTCAAAGGCTACAGAGTGCTGATTAGCATTAAGTGTAATCTGTGCCATACCATTTATCACACGAACACCTTCTGTTATGACAGATTCACCAACAAGCAACGGGAGGTTAATTACAAAGGCTGAACCTTGCGGGCTCATTCTCTCCACTGTTGTTTCAACCTTCCAGTCAAGCCCAAGAAGAAGTGTTCTCTGAACAAGGGCAAAGGGCGGAAGCAGACCTGTTTCAAGAATCTCCTGTGATAGTGCAGATTCTCCGGCTATCCTTTTGAACTGGAGCTGATCATCAAATGTGCCGTCAGGTTTGAATCCTTGCACTTCCCAGCCTTTAGCATCAACTGTTCCTGCATGGGGCTTAAGGGGTAGAGGCAGTTGAAATGTATTTTGATTGCCAATCTGCCCAATAATCACCAAATTATTATTTCCTACAGGAACCATTACCCACAACGTTTCACCTGAACGAAAAAGTGCTTGAGCATTAATACCATTGATGGTTACTTCTTTTGGCAGCCAGTAGCGAGCATGACCAGGCAAAGGAATAGCTGTGGCAACTGCGGCATCAATATGAAGTGTTATGAGAAGCTTTTCATTTTCAATAGAGATCCCCATCTTACGGATATCTGCACATGCCGGAAAACACTTATCTTTTTCAAGCAGTCGCCTCTGAAGTTCTGCAAGTATTTGAGGAGAGGGAATTTCACTGGCACTGCTGACAGCATCAAAAAAGGGGGATATGATAAGGATTAAGACAAGCATCAGCATAACTGAAACAGCTTTAGTCAGCATAACGAAACTCGTTTTAATCGAACTGTTCGGGAGCTTGGAATGTTCATTCGGGAAATTAGGATTTTCTCCTTCTGATTTAAACTTGCCTCCTTTGAGTTTGCCCCTTTGGAACTTGAATTTCCCATTTCCATATCCTGCCCCGATAAACAGTCCCACAGTTAACAGTATGATAAGAAACACCCTTAAAAATGCCAGCACAAGATTTACAGATGGGCCGATTAAATTAAAAGAGATCTGCTGTCCCGGCTCCACAGGACCTGACCAGCTAAAACCTATGGTATGAAATGGCTGCCACAGAGGAATTCCAGGACCAGTCTGAGTCAAAGATTTAGGGTCATACTGCATCACCCGTGTTTGATATATAGATCTGTCTTTGCCAGATTTCATATACGCAGGCGAAGATACACTTCTTTTAGCCATGCCCATAAATTTTCCCTTGGCTAAATTTTTATACTGATTAGCTGTATTGTAACTCTCCATTGGAGCCTGAGCTTGTACACCCATCTCTCTTCTTGCTGAATCCATCTCTGTGTCTGCTTGATTGATATTTGTTCCAAATTTATTCATCTCTATTTCTGCTTGATCCATACCTGCTTTTGATTGATCCATCTCTGCTTCTGATTGATTCATCTCTGCTTCTGGTGAAGCCATCTCAGTTATCAGTGAGTCCGCCTCTGCATTATATGAACCTCCAGCTTCTTTTTGAATAGCATCATTCATGGAAATCCAGGGTCTTTCCAACTGGGGATAAATACCCACCCTCAAAGCACTGATGGCGTAAGTAACAGAAAGAAGAAGCAAAATTATAAAAGTCAGGAACTGATACGCCTGAACAAGCTTTTTGAATTTTCCAGATGGCAGATGTTTCAGCAGAGCAAATCCTGCGATAAGAAATAGCCATACATATCTTGGTGCTCCTGATTCATGGTAAAGCAGAACAAGAGTGATAAAGGCAACGACTGCAAGTGGTCTGGAGAAAAGTTTTGCTGTAGAAATGGTAAATATAAGAACAATAAAAAGGTCAAGAAGAGTCCATTTTTTAACCCATGTGCCATGGATATTGTCAATTCCGCTGGCAGAAATAAGTTTCCAGCCTGGAGGAAGATTAAGCTGTCCAGTTACCTTTTGAAATGCGTGATCCCAGCCTGTTGCAGGAATGGTATAAATAGAACTATGAATTGTGCTGTCAGCAGTAAGGTCAAGTATTCCGTGTCTCAATTCAACTCCGGCAATGTCAATGTGTGCTTTATCCTTTGGCATTGCAGCATCTTTTTTTGACAAAGCTTTATCTTTTGGTATGGCTTGATCTTGATTTTTATCTTGAGCATTTCGTTTTGTAATAAGCTGCTCTACCCTGTCAACCATTACTCTGCCTGGCTCCATCAAGGGTTCCATTTCCAACCGCCAGTTGCTATTTTTTTTACCTGTAATTTTGTCCTGAATCGTATAGCCTGTGCCGTCAAATGAGAGCCATAGAGTTCTATTCAGTATGAGTTGATCCGGTGGCGGAACAGGCTCTCCACGTTTTATCTCTTTGAATATCATGGCCTCTTCAGGAAGCATGACATGGGCAGGATATGATCTCCACTCTTCAGGCAAAGATGTTCTTTGTGGATCAATGGCAGCACCTCCGGATATCTCAACAATTCTGAGATCAGGGCGACGCAGTACAGACCATATCTCCTGCTTTGGCCAGTAACCATCATCAGATGGTGTAAAGGTAAGGGTATCAAGGGAACCTAAGTATCTGAGGGTAAGAGTAAATGTATATCTGCCTGGTTTGACCTGTATCTTCATTGTTCCGTCAGACTCTAATTTTGATGGTAAGGCACTGTCAAGAGAGAGAGGGACAAACTCTTTCTTGAGATAGAGCGTACCAAGCCGTATCTCCCTTGCTAAGCCAGCCACGTCCAGAGTTGCATGAAGTGTCATAAGGGCTGGAATAGAGTCATCTATAAGCCGGAAAGCCTCGATCTTGAGCCGGTTCTCCTCTTTTTTTTCAGCAATTTCACTTCTGAGCCACAACCTGCCTGCATTATCCATGTTTGGAAATTCAATCAAGCTGTTATTTATTTGAAGTGCCACAAGTGCTGATTCAGGAGGAATCTGAATATATTCCGGTTGTTTATCCCAGACAAAAGAGCCTGTAATTGTGTGGTGTCCCGGCATGGCTTTAACTGTGGGAATGGCATTACCATAGGTGTCGTTTTGCGGTATAATCACAGCAGGCATGGCATTCACCATTACATCTTCTGGCCACTGGGAAGTACTGCCTGTATTACCGCCTGGAAGAGGAATATAGGTTTCATGATATATCTGCCACTCCTGAGTGAAAGTTCCTCCGCTACTATTCAAATCAAGGTCAATAGCCGTTGCCCAGGCACACTGAAAGACATCTGGATTGTTAAAATGGGGAATACATTCAATCGACCGGGTTTTATCATGAAGAACCCAATCAATCCATGGTTTAAGAATGTCTGGAATGGGAGGCTGATTATCAGCAAAACAGATACGGCAGGGAAACAATAGAATAGATATCAGAATACATAGCATAGAGAATAAACATAAAATTTTATTAATGCTGAAAATATGATGGTTGGTATTGGTTGTCAGCATAGTCTCCTCCTGTAGTGAAATTCTTCTGTAGTTTGATTATATGGTTGCAGCTTCTATTCTATAGGGTTCTTTACATTCTATAGGGTTCTTTACATTAAAATTTTTAAGCATTTATTTGGCTTCTCCTCCATTCAGGCCGTTCCGAGATTTCATTTTATGGAACTGAATATACCGCCTGTTATAGTCACAGTATGAACGTTAAGGAATGAGCACGAAATAAAGTTCCCATTTACAAAGCGGGAATACACGCCTATCAACAGTGGACTATTCCGAAATGGGTAAGTTATTTAAGACTCATTCCTAAGGGGCGCATTCTAAAAAATGGGGTAAAAAACTATTTTTTTATGAGTTATATTTCATAACTCAAGTTTCGATA
>JADGBP010000330.1:0-1216 GCA_015231395.1 Desulfamplus sp.
TGTATTCTTTTAAAAAAATATCAGTTTATTGAATTGCCCGCAGCCTATCCTTTTTCGACACTTCCCATTCAGCTTGAATATCTTGATGTAATTGTAATTGCTTTGGCATCAATTGTCATATGTTTTTTGTCAACACTATATCCTTCCTACAAAGCATCAAAAATGGACCCTGTCGAGGCTCTCCGTTATGGCTAATCATACAGAAATACTCGGGCAGACTGAATCAAGCCGGCACAACGTTATTAAACCAGATATCCTGCTAAAGACGATTGAGCATCCAGTAACTATACAAAAAGAGGCAGACAGGCATAAGAAAATGCCAATTTCTCCGTTACTTTCACTAAAAGGCGTTTCAAGAATATTCAAGAGCAGCACTACTGATATTGAAATTCTCAAAAATGTGGATTTTAATATTTACAAGGGAGAATCTATTGCTGTTGTTGGTGCTTCTGGAACTGGAAAATCAACTTTTTTGCATATCGTGGGAACACTTGACCGTCCTAATCAGGGAAGTCTTTTTTTTGAAAATAAAAACTTGTTTTCTCTGGGAGAAGAAGATCTTGCCCGTTTCAGAAATAGCAAAATAGGATTTGTTTTTCAGTTTCATCATCTGTTGCAGGGTTTTTCTGCCATGGAAAACGTTATGATTCCCTGCATGATAAGAAACATGTCCAGAAAAAAAAGCAGTATGGATTCAGAGACTATTCTCGAAAGGGTGGGATTAAAACATCGTATTCACCACAGAGCGGAGGATCTTTCAGGAGGAGAACAGCAGAGGGTTGCCCTTGCAAGGGCGCTCGTGATGAAACCAGATATCCTGCTTGCTGATGAGCCAACAGGTAATTTAGACAAACAGAACAGCTTTCAGGTTCACAATCTTCTGGTTGAACTCAATAGTGAGCTTGGCATGACACTTATGGTTGTAACTCATAATAGTGAGCTTGCAGCCCTTATGGATAAAAGGGTGACAATTCAGGATTGTAAAATAGTTGATGTGGTTTCATAGACTTGATTTTACAGTGAAAACACATTTTGGTTTTCATTTTTCGGGGTGGACGAAAACCATCCATAAGCGTTTACAAAAATTGATTTGAACAAAAACCGATAATTGAAACTGATTGAAACTGATGATTGAAACTGATGATTGAAACTGATGATTGAAACTGATGATTGAAACTGATGATTGAAACTGATGATTGAAACTGATGATTGAAAC
>JADGBP010000330.1:1316-3260 GCA_015231395.1 Desulfamplus sp.
TGATTGAAACTGATGATTGAAACTGATGATTGAAACTGATGATTGAAACTGATGATTGAAACTGATGATTGAAACTGATGATTGAAACTGATGATTGAAACAGGGGCTGTGATTGAAACACGGTTTAAATAGGGATTGATGTAATGAACACAAATATAATAAAATACAATATCCGAATCTCTACAGCATTTATAGCTATAGCACTTTTTTTTATAACGCTGGTTTTTACAATAGCCTCAACTTCCGTCACATATGCTGAGGAAAAGATAAAAGTCGGTATTTTCCCCTTTGAAGTACATGCACCGTCCAACATGAACTATCTCAAAAATAACCTTCCAACCATGATTGCCGAGAATCTCAAAAAACAGGACGCTCTGACCCAGCTTATGAATCAGAATATCCCGAGTAACACTCTGGACTACAGGACAGTGCAGAAAATTGGACTGGAGAGAGGGTTGGATTATTTAATATGGGGCACTCTTTTCATAGCTGGTGGACAAATAAGTATTGATGCCAAGTTATTTAATGTTGTTACATCAAAACAGCCAATATCATTTTCTGCACGGGCAGGTGCCATTGAAAATCTTTTTTCTGCGGTAAATACCATAAGTAAGGAGATGGGCAGCGAGATATTTAACAGACAATTGGTTTCAGATGTAATCATCAGAGGCAACAAAAGAATTGAGTCTGATGCAATTTTAAGGACAGTTAAGGTCAAGAATGGAGAAATTTTCAATGCAGAGTTGATTTCTAAAGATCTTAAAAAAGTCTTTGAAATGGGATATTTTGAAGATGTCCGTATTGAGGGGAAGAAAGCGGATAAAGGTATTGATGTAATTTTCAATGTCACAGAAAAACCAAGTGTCAGGAAAATAAAGTTTCAAGGCAATCGTGTCTATGAAGACAAAGAAATACAGGATGTTGTTCGTACTGGAACAGGTTCAATTTTGAATGCCTTTAAAATCAATGAAGACATTGAAAGAATCAAGGCTCTTTATACTGACAAAAATTACCACAACTGTGAAATAACCTATACCGCAGATATGCTTGAAAACAATCAGGCTGATATCACACTTGATATCAAGGAAGGAAAAAAGCTAAAGATTAAAAAAATAGAGATGGACGGCAATAAATTCTTCACTGACAAGGCACTGAAGAAAGTGATGAAAACCGATGAAAAGGGTTTTTTCTCCTGGATAACCTCATCTGGTGAACTTAAACGTAATGAACTTGAACAGGATGTTTATAGAGTTGAATCTTTTTATAAAGACAACGGATTTATTGACGCAAAAATCTCAGACCCTGAAGTTGAATTTGGCAAAGAGAGTATTTCAGTTAAATTCAAAATTCAGGAAGGTGAGCAGTTTAAACTTGGTACTATTGGATTTTCAGGAGACCTGATTGTCTCCAAAGAAGAACTTAATAAAAAGCTTACAATTAAAACCGGTGATCTCTACAGCCGTGAAACACTCAGAATAAATGTCTTTGCCATTACTGATATTTATTCTGACAAAGGTTTTGCCAATGCAGATATTTCGCCGGGTATTGCAAAAAATGATGAGACAAAAACTGTAGATGTAAATTTCATCATCGAAAAAGGATCTCCTGTATATCTTGAGAGGATTCTGATTAGCGGCAATACAAAAACAAGAGATAAAGTTATTCGGAGGCAGCTTGAGGTCTATGAACAGGATCTCTACTCCATGTCCAAAATTCAGAAGAGCGTCAGAAACTTGAGGCGAATTGACTATTTTGAGAACGTGGATATCAAAACCTCCAGAGGCAGCAGTAATGAAAAGCTGAACCTGAATGTTGAAATTACGGAAAAGGCAACCGGTGCATTTAGTTTTGGCGGTGGTTACAGCAGTGAGGATCAGCTTTTTGGTATGGTCTCTGTTTCAGAAAGAAATCTCTTCGGGCGTGGTCAGATTATTACCACCAAGG
>JADGBP010000331.1 GCA_015231395.1 Desulfamplus sp.
AGTCTGATGTAAGTCTTTATGATGAGTCTTTTGCGACTTTTGAAGATGACAATGTTTACAGACAAAAGGATGCTGAAGGCTTTATCAGGCTCAATGCTCTCAGACTAAGAATCAGAAAACTTGCAAAGGACAAAAGAATTATTGCGTAATGCCGTAATTATTATAGGACAACGGGGTTCACGAGAGTCTCATTTTAAAGTCAGAATAGTCAAATTGTCTGACAATCTCTATTTTTTTGTCATCTTTTCTGACCAAGGCAATAGATGGGAGTTGAACTCCGTTGAATGTATTAGTTTTTACCATTGAGTATATTGCCATATCTGTAAAAACGAGCTTTTCTCCAATATGAAGGGGTTTATCAAAGATATATTCTCCGGCAACATCTCCGGCAAGACATGATAAACCCCCTATTTTGTAACTGTGTTTTTGTGATTTTTGTGCTCTTTTTGTTGGTTCTGGCTTCTCAGAATTGATAATGTGTGGACGATATGGCATTTCAAGCACATCCGGCATATGAGCAGGAACACAGGCATCCATTATGACGATATCCATATCAGTCATGCGGTCTGAATCAGTAATTATATCAAGGTCATTGATATCAGACTGAGTACCACTATCAGACTTCATGCTAATATCAGGCTGAGTGATGATATCAAGCACCGTTGTAACAAGATAGCCAGCATTAAGTGCTACTGCCTCACCAGGTTCAAGATAGACCTGCACTCCCCATTTCTGTTGAAAATCGTTTATGATTTTTTCAAGCAGCTTGATGTTATAGTCTGGTCTGGTAATGTGGTGACCTCCTCCAAAATTGATATATTCCATTTTTGGAATAAACTCCCCAAAGCGTAATTCTACAGCTCTCACCGTTCTATCCAAACAGTCCGCATCTTGTTCGCACAGGTTGTGCCAGTGAAGTCCTGTAATACCATCAAGAAG
This sequence comes from Desulfamplus sp., assembly GCA_015231395.1. GTDB lineage: Bacteria > Desulfobacterota > Desulfobacteria > Desulfobacterales > Desulfobacteraceae > Desulfamplus. The sequence continues at coordinate 940 of JADGBP010000331.1, forward strand.
ATCTTCCCTGAAATTAACACGTCTTACCCCGAGTCTGGAACCTGGAGCACAAGGATCGTAAACAGGAGTTGCCCCTTCTGAATGTTCAGGATTAATACGGATACCCAGATCAATTTGTCGCCCAAGCTCGGATGCTCTCTTTTTCACCAGAGATTTGAATCTTTCAAGCTGACCAAATGAGTTAAAAACCAGATGATCCGTAGTTTTGCATAACTCAAGAATATCATTTTCAGAATATGCAGCTGCAAAGGTATGAACCTCTTTTTTGAACTCTTCCCTGCCAAGCCTTGCCTCATGAGGAGAGCTGGCACAAATACCATCAAGTTCCTGACTGATAAGGGGAAATGCTCTAAACATGGCGAAGCATTTTAAGGCAAGAAGAATCTTGCAGCCAGTATGTACTTTTACGGATGAGAGTATATCAAGATTGTGCTGAATCAAATTTTCATCAACAACAAAGCATGGGGTGATTATCTCTTCCGGATTAAAATTGAGGGTGCTGTATTTCAAATTTATCAAAGCTCCAATCAAGAATTTCTTATTAAAACTCCAACCAATAAACTTCCAGAAAAATATCTTGGTATCTCAATTTTTAAGAAGGGCAACCGCAAGGGATTGCCCCTACTCTTGCCAATTTAATTATCTGGAAAACTATAAGAACCTCAAGAACAACAAAATAAAAATTAAGGTTTATTCACAAATGTCAATCTTCCGCTGTTATGATATTCAGCAAGCAGTGCCTCAAATCTATCACAATCTTGATCTTCCACATTGATATCATGGGATACTTTATCAGAATATCTACTGTCTGTAATTTTTGCCTGAAAACTTTGAATCTGGTGAAGCAGAGTGTCATTAAATGAGTAGGGCACATCAATACTATAGATCTTGATTTTGACCAGTTTTTCCAGAGGAAGAATTTCAATTGCTGATGTTACCGCCTCAGTATAGGCATCAATAAGACCCCTGACTCCAAGTTTCACGCCGCCATAATACCGTGTAACCACAGCCGCGATATTTGTCATATCATGGCTTTGCAGAGCATTGAGCATAGGTTGTCCGGCTGTACCAGCAGGCTCTCCATTGTCTGACGAATGGCTTGTCTGACCCTTATCTCCTATAATATATGCCCAGCAGTTGTGAGTTGCGTTTTTATGTTCAGAAGAGACTGATGAAATAAACTCCTTGGCATCATGTATGGTTTCCACATATTTTAAAAAACAGATGAAAGTAGATCGTTTGATTTTAATCTCGATACGTCTATCTTTATCTATGGAGTAAAAACAGCCCATAAGTTTTCCCTAAAGCTATTTTGATGGTTAGGGAGTTTCATTGCCCGAAAATTCTAATCAGAAGACTCGGAATATAAGCGGCAAACCCGCCTTCCTCTTGAAGTTCGATCAACACCTTATAAAAAAATTCATCATATCGCAAAATTCATCTAAAGTTTAGAATAAAAAGCCGCCTCCCCGATTCTCACGGAAAGGCGGCTTTATTTTTTATGCCGCTTTTGATAATTCATAAAGTGTTTCAGGGGCAATATCAATATCGTAAGGCCATGTTACAGTTCCATAATCCACACGGGCAAGCGAAAAAAAACCTAAATTGCGAAGCCTCTGAAAAACAGGATAGTGCAAATACGGTGTCATATCAAATACTCGACGTTCTCCATTGTCAAACGTCAAGAGTAGATGATAGTCAGAACAGACTTCGACTTTACAAACTTCAATCATAGCCACCTCCTGTTATTACCTCAAGGGTTCAATGGGGAATACAGGCTCACCATTTGCAGCCAATGTCCAATCAGCCATCAATTCTTCTTCATGTATAGAAATCCATGCCTGCAAAATGCGTAGTTTTTTATTAGGCAACTCACCTTCCAGTAATTCTCCATCAGGAATTAAAATTACCGCCTTCATTCCCTGATACTCAACGTGAATGTGAGGCAAATGATGTTGCTTGGTATCCATAAATAACATTCTTACAATAATCCCATAAAACATACTAATTGTTGGCATATCAATTCTACTCCCATTTAAAAGATTATTCATACCACACAAAATAAACAACCCCGCCCAGCCAGTCAAGGGCAAAAGAAAACCACTCCCATTTCTAAACCGCTAATTACCACAGATTACCTGATTTTACAGATTCAAAATCCGTGGAATCAGTGATTCAGACAACCGGTGTGAAAGGCTATCTCTTTCCCTTGACAGACCAACCTTATTCCATTAAACACGATTACAGTATATTTGTCAGATACTTGACACATATTTTAATAATGGTTACATCGGCTAACAGAAAAAAAATTC
>JADGBP010000332.1 GCA_015231395.1 Desulfamplus sp.
GCAATGGGCGATGCTTCAAGATTCACATCTGTATATCAGGAGTATGTTAAAGCAAAAGACGTGACTGAAACACGACTTTATTTAGAAGCCATGTTAGAAATTATACCGAGAATTGGAAAAAAATATGGCAACGATTGAAAACAGTAATTTCTCCGAGTAATGATCAAGAGTTTCTTGAAAAAATGAAATTACTTTCAATGGATGATGATGGTATTTTGCATCCGACGGTCAGTGGGATACTTATGGCAAGTGAAGCACCTGAACTGTTTATGCCAAATGCCTTTATTCAGGCTGTCTGTTATCGAGGCACAGAACGAAATGGGGCATACCAGTTAGATGCAAAAGATATAACAGGACCATTGGATATTCAAATCAGGGATGGTTGTAAATTTGTAGAGAGTAATATGAAAGTTTATGCCATAAAAGCTCCCAACAGAATAGAAACACCCCAATTTTCAATGAATGCTGTATTTGAGGCAATTGTCAACGCTGTTGTTCATCGCGATTATTCTGTTTATGGTTCAAAAATAAGGCTGCATCTTTTTTCGGACAGGCTTGAAATCTTCTCTCCCGGCACAATTCCAAATACAATGACAGTTGACAGCCTTTCAGAACGTCAATCAGCCCGCAACGAACTTTTAAGTTCAATCCTTGCCCGCTGCCCTATGAATGTAAACGCTATGGGAAGTCAACGCAGCTTCATCATGGACAAGCGTGGTGAAGGAGTTCCCATAATCATTACTGAAAGCGAAAAGTTGTCCGGCAGAAAACCTGAGTATCGCCTAATTGATGATGCAGAGCTTCTGCTGACAATCCATGCTGCACAATCACCTCATCAAATAAAAATTTAATATAATACTGCTATTTTTTTATAAAGTTCCAATGGATAATGACGATATAGATTTATAAATGAAAATAATAAATTGGTAATTGATGTTTTAACCACAGGGCAATGAGGCCCGCATAAACCAAATCATGGAGGAGAACGACTATGGCACTTACAATCAATACAAATGTGGCTGCGTTAAATGCACACATGAACATGAAAAAAAATGATAACGCCCTTTCCGGCTCTTTGGAAAGACTTTCTACTGGTATGAGAATCAACAAGGCTGCTGATGATGCTTCAGGCATGGCAATTGCCGATTCTCTCAAGGCACAGGGGCTTGGTCTTGGCCAGGCAATCCGTAATGCCAATGACGGTATTAACATTGTTCAGACCGCAGATGGTGCTCTTGACGAAGCCATCAAAATTACCAACACCATTAAGACCAAATCAATTCAAGCAGCTCAAGATGGTCAAACTTACGAATCAAGAAAGATTATTCAAGAAGATATAAACAAACTGTTGGAAGAGGTTGATCTGCTTGCATCTTCAACATCTTTTAACGGAAAGAAACTTCTTTCTGGTGAATTTTCAAACAAGAGTTTCCAGATTGGTGCGAGTACAGGTGAGGTTGCAAAGATTTCTATCGGTTCTGCGGAGACTACCAAAACCGGTCATGTAACCACATCCAACATGAAACTCAATGATTCAGGACCTCTGTCTTTAGTTATCCACAGTAATACTGAAAACAAGGATTATAAACTTCTGGCTGTTGACTTGCAGTTCAACAACTCGTCAGAAAACGGTGCCGGTGCAGTTGCAGCCGGAATCAACAAGATGTCAGATCAGCTCGGTATTACGGCTCAGGCTGTTGTACAGACAACTTCAAGCGGTAGCGTCAGTGCCGGTTCAATTGCTGATGATTTTAAAATCAATGGTATTTCTATTGGTGCTGTCACTGTACAGCAAGGAGATACAGATGGTGCTTTGGCAAAGGCCATCAATGGTAAGAGTGACCAGACCGGAGTTACAGCATCTACAGATTCAACAGGTAAAATCACCCTTAATTCTGCTGATGGAAGGGGGATTTTGCTTCAGGGAGATGTAAAAGGTGTTATGAACAAAACTGCTGAAGCTATGTCAACATTTGGAGAGGTCAAACTGACGCAGTTTGGCTCAAATTCACTGCTGATTAAAGATTCAGACAGTGGTACTCTTACTCAAGTTGGAACGCTTGTATCTAGTGCCACCTTAGATGTCAACAGTACAATGCTTGCTTCAAAAGGTTCATCAATTGCAACAGGAAGTGTTCTTGCGGCTGGAACTAAATTAGGATCAAGCTATACACTGAATGCTGCTGCTACTTCTATAATGAGCCAAACTATAACTTCAGGATCAACCTTAATAACTGGATCTTTCATTAAAGAAGGAACAACTATTGGTGGTGATCTTACCCAGGCTGCTACTCAAACACTTACTAAAGATGCAATGCTTGCCAAAGGCTCAATAATTGCAAGTGGCAGTGTTCTTGCTGCTGGTACTGTACTAACAGATGACATTGTAAACTCTGACAGTACAGTGATCAAAGCCGGAACAACGTTGAGTGTTGCAACTACAACAGGTGCCAAGGTTACACTCTCATCAGACATGCTTCTCAAGGCCAGTACTTCTTTAAACAGTACGCTCGCTACCAACTCTAAGATCGCTGCAGGATCAACCATCAATGATGATGTTACAACAACAGCCACTATTAATGTTAAAAAAGATTTTACATTACTGCAAGGCTCAGTGTTAACAACTGGATCGGTCCTTACGGCTGGTTCCGTACTTGGAGTGCAGGACACAACGGTTAGCAGTGTTATAGTCACTACAGCTTCTGGCATGGAAATTGCCAAAGGTTCTGTATTAGTTACAGCTTCTTCTCTATCGGCTGGCTCAACCCTTGGTGGAGACATTACAATGGCTGGAAACAAACAACTCACAGATGGTGATCTGACAATTGGAGCGGGCAGTACTCTTAAAGCAAACACCATTATTGCAAAAGGAACCTATCTTACCAACGGCATCATGACTGCTGACGGCCAGGTAGGTCCTGGTGTCACTCTGGAACAGGATGCGACATTAAACCAGGATCTTTACCTTAATGAAGGTATGACTTTGAAGAAGAACTCTACTCTTGCCACCAGCAGCGTTATTGCAGCCACAGGAGGTGGCACAGCATCAGACATCTCTCTTGAAGACACCAAGGTAACTCGACTCAAAGATATTAACGTAACCAGTCAGGAGGGGGCACAGATTGCCATTGCGGTCGCAGACTCTGCCCTGAAGGACTACGACAAGATCAGGGCGAATCTTGGTTCCACGCAGAACCAGTTGACCGCAACTATCAACAACATCAGCGTAACTAAGGTTAATGTACAGGC
>JADGBP010000333.1 GCA_015231395.1 Desulfamplus sp.
TCTTGGCAGGGAAAAGAAAAAATATGGAAAATCCAGAGTATGGGGCACAATTTCTTTTATCGGGGTTTCTCTGGTGCTTGGAAAATTACTGTCGGTCTATTCAACAGACATCATTGTTCCCTTGATTCTGTCTGAAGCCGCAGTTCTGCATGAAGGGATGAACGCCACCCAGACCCAGAGCTATGGTGCGGCAGCCAGAGGTGGTTCTACCCGAAGCGATGTGATAATATCTAATCAGCCCATCTATTATCCTGAAGTGAATCAGGCAAATATTCTGGTCTGCCTGACTCAGGAGTCTTATATCAGCTACTCTACCATGATAAGACCGGGCGGACTTGTTCTTACTGACTCAAGATTTGTCAAAACCACTAAAAAGGTGGATGCAAAACAGATTGAGCTTCCAATGTATGACTCGGTTATGGAAAAAATTGGAAAGCCTATTGTGTTTAACATATGCATGTTGGGTTCTCTGCTCGGTATAACCGAGTTTGTGAAACCCACTTCGGTAATGAATGTGTTAAAAACCAGCATTCCCAAAGATTTCATTGCCATGAATCAGGATGCACTTGAACTTGGCATGGAATTGGGTGCTCTGCATAATCCGTAAAACATATTTTGTTTTCATGATCGAAGGTGGCAGAAATCCTGCCATGAGAGTTTAATAATGTAGGGAAACTTTCGGGTTTTAACTCAAGCAGAGTGTAACTTTGATATCAGATTTTAAATATATAAAATTGTTGCTCAGTGTTCAATACTTTGTCTATTTCGGTACACGAGGTATTGCTCTTCCATATTTTAATCTTTTCTGCCACCATCTCGGGTTTTCTGGTTTTGAGATCGGGATCCTGTCGTCAGTTCAGACTGCGGCAGTGGTTATTTTTCCGGTGCTGTGGGCAATGGCGGCAGACAGATTCAATGTACGAAAATCCATATTTATAATCTGCACCGTGATGAGTACTTTTTTGTGGTCTCTTCTTTTTTTGACAAAAGAGTTTCTTCCTATCCTGTTTATCCTTGTAATTTATTCTGTTTTTTATGCCCCAATTATTGCCTTTCTTGAAGCGTTTGCCATGGATATTCTTGGCAGGGAAAAGAAAAAATATGGAAAATCCAGAGTATGGGGCACAATTTCTTTTATCGGGGTTTCTCTGGTGCTTGGAAAATTACTGTCGGTCTATTCAACAGACATCATTGTTCCCTTGATTTTGGCGGGTATGGTTATTCAGTCTTTTTTTGCTCTAAAAATGCCTGAAGACAGAAAACGAGAATCAAAGAGTGAAGATTCAAAGCCTGTTAAATCCTCATCTAAATCTCAATCCTCATCTGAGTCTTTATCCTCAACCGAATCTGCATCCTTACCTGAGTCGTCATCTTCATCTGAAGTATCAACTAATAAAGGACAGGATTTTAAAGCTTTTTTCTCTTTAAACACATCGCTTTTTCTTGTTGCAGGTTTTTTGATGCTGGCAAGTCACGGTGTTTATTATGGATTTTTTTCAATTTATCTTGAATCTCTTGGGTTTGGTACCGGTTTTATTGGATTTGCATGGGCTTTAGCTTCAATTGCTGAAATTGCTGTGATGGTTAATTCCGGAGTGATATTCTCAAGATTTAATCTTAAAACCGTTTTGATAATATCATGTCTTGCCGCCTGTTTGCGGTGGATTCTGCTTTTTGTAACATCAGATGCATCTCCTTTTATACCCGATGCTTCTATTATCACCAATACCACAGCCCCCGCTATTGCACCTCTGTTCAACACCACCCTCTCTATAGTAATTTTGTTCTCCCAGCTTCTTCACGCTTTTACCTATGCTTCCTTTCACATTGCAAGTATTCTTGCCATTGACGCACTTTCTCCAAAAGGAACAACCTTTGGTCAAGCAGTAAACAATGCAGTGACATATGGTGCTGGCATCATGGCAGGTTTCTTGCTGGGTGGTGTTTTCTATGATACTTTTCAGGGATATACTTTTCTTGCAAGTTCAGTCGCCGCTCTTGCCGGTGGAATTATTTTGCTGTATATAAAGTTTGATTCTCATTGATGTTAAGTTTTCATATATAGTTTTCCAGATAATTAAATTGGCGAGATAATTAAAGTGGCGAGAGTAGGGGCAATCCCTTGCGGTTGCCCTTCTTCAAAATTGAGATACCAAAATATTTTTTTGAAAATCTATAGAAAAGGAAATGCAACAATGTCTCTGGTCAAAAACAGACATAATACCCGTCAGATAAGTGTGGGCAATATCAAGGTGGGTGGCGGAGCACCAATTGCAGTTCAATCAATGACCAATACTTATACCCAGGATATTGACGCAACGGTTGCCCAGATTCAGCGTCTTTATGATGCAGGGTGCGAGATTGTAAGGGTTGCTGTGCCGGATATGGAAGCTGCCCATGCCATCAGAAAAATTAAAAATGCGTTAGAACTGAAAGAAATAAATATCCCTGTTATCGCAGATATTCATTTTGATTACCGGCTTGCACTTGCGTCGGCAGATGCCGGTGCCGATGGTTTAAGGATCAATCCGGGAAATATTGGCGAAAAGTGGAAAATCAAGGCTGTGGCAGATTGTGCCACGGCACTCAATATTCCTATACGGGTAGGGGTAAATTCAGGTTCTCTTGAAAAAGATATTGTTGAAAAAATGGGCAGCACAGCCAAGGCAATGGCACAAAGTGCAATGCGAAACATTGAGATTCTTGAAGATTTAGGATTTTATGACATCAAGATATCCCTCAAGGCATCTGATGTGGAGAGAACGGTTGAAGCCTACAGACTCATATCCACAATGACAGACGTGCCTCTTCATGTGGGAGTCACGGAAGCGGGCGGTCTTTACGCTGGAATCACAAAGTCTGCAATTGGAATCGGAATGATTTTAGCTGACGGAATTGGGGACACCATAAGAGTATCTTTGACACGCGATCCTGTTGAGGAGGTGAGGGTAGGGTGGGAGATTTTGAGAGCTCTTGGCTTGAGAAAACGAGGCCCTGAAATAATTTCATGCCCTACCTGTGGCAGATGTAGAATCAATCTGTTTGATATTGCCGAAAAAGTAGAGAATGCTCTGTTGAAATGTCCGCTTACAATAAAAGTGGCAATTATGGGTTGTGTGGATTGTAAGGGTTTCACTTGCAGTTGAACCTGTCTCTGTAAGCCAGACAGCTTTATCTTGAAGTCCATTTTTGTCTATAAATATTTGTAATAACTCTCTTTTATCAGAAAAAAACTGCCAT
>JADGBP010000334.1 GCA_015231395.1 Desulfamplus sp.
CCGCTACTGACCAATATCGGGCAGTCAGTCGATATGCCAAGAGAAGTGCTCTGGGAAGTTGCGGAGATTCCTTCAAAAACCAAAAAAACAAAGTATGATGTACATCCAGAATCACTATTATTGCTGTTCGGTTGAATAATTATACTTTTGCCTCCTGTAACCGTACTGTTTTCCACAGACGCCAAATAGATATTTCCCTTAGAAACAACTTCTCCATTAAGGGTCTCATGCAATACCGTCACCTCATCCGTAGTTCTTATTTTTCCCATAATATTTGAAACTTTTAATTTACGGCACTCCATAACAACACCACTTTGAATGGATCCTTGAATATCAAAATCGCAATCAAACCCAGTGGATGAATTCATGGATAAATTTTCTGGAAAAATGTCGCCATTAAGATGAATCCGGAAAGATACAGAGAGCACCTTCTTATTGGAAAAATGTGGAATTCCATCACAGGACGCAATAAACTCATTCTCATTCCTGATCACATTTTTTCCTTTAATAATGGGAATTGAAGTTATCATGGGTGGGGCTACAAAACAGTGGTTAACATTCAATCCTGATTTACCCTTGTCTTTCTCGAATGTAATCAGTTTTGCCCCTTTTGAGACTACAAGTTTAGAGATATTTTCATAGTTATTTGTCTGAACATATTTTTCGGCTTGCTGAGTATCAAAATGGAATTTGTATTTTATCTGTGCCAGCTTAGGTTCATCCCCCTTGGCGAGCAAAATTTTTTTCCCGGGCCCGACCTTACCGGTAACCAGGCTGGTGATTGCATTGTTGATACGTCCATATCTAATCTTCTTATGGTATAGCCATATTATCATATTGTCTTTTGTCATTGTGCCGGGAATAGGTTTTAGCACCTCTATATATGCCTCTATATTATCTTTTGAGTATGAGAGATTAAAATATTGTTCCATCTCATTGAACAGCTCAATGTGTGCATTGCTCAGATTCATCCCCAATTTGAGATTTATCCGTTCAATGTTGAATGCCATCTGTTTTTTTACTATCCGTTGTCGGTCACGTTCGGAAAGTCCAAAATTTTCGACAAGAATATCCCCAATCCAGCGTGGTTTAAGATTTTGGGTATCTTCGGATTCTATGGTAATATTATCAGGATGACTCTCTTCATCTTTCTTTTTTTTACGATACTCTTCAAGTTCCCTGGCTTGTATTTTAAGTGCCTCAACAACCTGTTTTTCATCCAGCAGACGTTCTTTTAATATCATCGCACCAAACAGGGCATTTTTCTCTTTCTCCTTTATGGAAGATTCTCCCACCTTTTTAAGGGTATCTTCCCAATCCTCTTCCAGCACCCTGTTTTGAATAATAAGAATCTCATCCCTTATTTCAGGGGTAATATGGTTCCGTTCGACTAAAATATCCCCAATGATATAGTTTTTGCTGGTCTTCCTGTATCTTTCTGTCTGTTCAACCAGGGCACTGTTCACAATTTCCTGAGTGGTAAATTCATTTTTGACAGCAATCTCACCGAATTTGCGATCTTTAGTTTTGATTTCGAGATGTGTGGCACTGTCATGTAGGAATTCCAGTTGGGATTTTTGTATAAAGCCGGATTCCAAAAGAATATCATCAATATTTCTCTGATTGGATGCTATATAGTCGTTGGTGAGATTTTTTAGGATTTCAAGGAATGTATTATTGAGCCGCTTATTGGCCTGTTCTATTGAGACAGAATCCTCTTTTTGGAGTTTAAGCTGCTGGTTTATTGTATTTTTGGCAAACTGCTGGGCTAACTTTATGATTATCTGATTGTATTTAAAAAGCTCCTTGTTGAGAATTGGTAAAATTTCTTGTAATGGCAACAAAGACGGAAAAGAGTCGAATATATCTTCAAAGGAAGATTGGACTCCTTTATCAAGCTGAGTTTCCAATTCAGTGCTAATAAGATTAAACTGCTTTTTTGAAATGCAGTTTTTCTCTAGAGCAATCTTTAATTTTCGCAGATTATATTGATACAAAAAAAGAACTGTCTTGTCTGTATGTTCTTTTTTTTGCTTGGACTTTAAAGCCATTTAATCTCAATCCTGATTTATGTTTTTATCCTCGGGGGTGGCAGAAACTCTGCTATGAGCGTTTGCTGTGAAAACACATTTGGGTAGACGAATCGTTACTGTAAAAACACATTTGGGTTTTCATGGACGGGGCGGTTATCAAGGCTAATGCCTAATGGTGGTCTAATGTGCCATTATCTTTTACCGTGAAAACACATTTGCTTTTCATGGTCGGGGGTGGCAAAAAAACTGCCATGAGCGTTTACCATTCTCGACCTATTATAAATTCATGCCTGCCATAATCCTGAATTTCAACCTGACAATTTTTATTTTCAAAACAAGAGAAAAAGAACTTTGATTCATTAAAATTATGGAAAGTGACTGAAATGTCAATACCATTTCCTGATGCTGCTTTCTGTATAAGATGTATGTCTACAGCAACAGGCATGGCAGCAATCATCTGAATGGTATCTTTTATGTCTATTGTTGATGTTCTGAGACAGAATGTCAACGGCACTTTCCAGAGCACTTTCATATCCCAGATTACATCCATAATCTGAATTCTATTAAGGGCATACTCTTTCTCTTTTTTATATTTTTCACAATACTCTCTATGCAGGGATACACCATCCCTGTTTAATAATGCAAAACATGAATCTATTCCCGGAACTGGCTTGCAGCACTGGGAAAATTTATGAATATCCCGTTCAATATCCGATATAGTCAGTAGAAATCTTTGAGTTGCTATTTCTTTTGTTTTAGAGTGTTCTTCTGGATGGATATCTTTGCTTTTGGAGAGTTCTTCTGTATGGACATCTTTTGTTTTGGAGTGTTCTTCTGGATGGACATCTTTTGTTTTGGAGTGTTCTTCTGGATGGATATCTTTTGTTTTGGAGTGTTCTTCTGTATGGATATCTTTGCTTTTGGAGAGTTCTTCTGGATGTACATCATACTTTGCTTTTTTGGTTTTTGAAGGAATCTCCGCAACTTCCCAGAGCACTTCTCTTGGCATATCGACTGACTGCCCGATATTGGTCAATAGCTGGTCAATATTTTCATATCCTTTGTATGTCAGAAAATAGTGCATTGCACTGCTGTTGAATACATCTTCTGTAACGCCATGATTCTCCATTGCCTGCAACATGATACTTTTTCCGATATCCCTTGCAAAAAGATCCCTTTTTTTCTGCAACTGTCTGTTTACAGAACT
>JADGBP010000335.1 GCA_015231395.1 Desulfamplus sp.
TCTTCCTGAAGTTTGAGATACATTGAAGCATTCTGGATCGCAAGTCCTCCCTGATGCCCAAGTGCTTCAACTATCATAAGAAGATCGTTGGGAAATTCTCTCTGTTCGCTACTGTAAAGCCTCATTACACCGATCACCTCATCTCTTGCAGTAATGGGTGTCGCAATCATGGACTTTATCCCCTCTTTCCTCATTTCCTCCTTGAATTCAAACAGTTGATCTTTATCTGTATCATGAATAATCAGAGTTTCGCCTCTCAATGCACGAGACGTGGTATTGGTATTTATGTACGGTGATTTTTTCAAAAACGCATCACTTAGCCCATAGCTTGCCATAAGTTGCATAGTCTGGGTATCTTCGTTAAATAGTCTGATAGTGGAACCTTTCATACCAAACACATCACAAACCTCCTCTGTCATATGTTTTAGAACTTCTTGAATATCAAGAGTAGAGTTTATAGATGAAGCAAGATCAAGAAACAACGTGGAGTTTTTTTCAATTCTTGTCAAAAGACGATTGTTGTGAATGGCAATTCCTCCTTGATCTGCCAGAGCACACAAAAAAGAGACCTCTTTTCCTCCAAAATCTCTTTGTGTTGCCGTGTACAGAGATAGAATTCCTATCGTCCGGTTTTTCATGCGTACAGGAACAGACATAATAGATGCAATACCTTCAGCTTTTTTAGCTTCATGATGCTCTAAACGGGGATCAGTCGTTGCATCTTTAAATACAAGATAGCCCTCTTTTTCAATGGCTTTGACAATGTCCATAGCTTTAAGAGGGCTTGCGTGAAAATAGTTTTCAGATAGACCTTTTTGTGCCACCGGTATAAAAAAATCTTTTTTGTCATCAGACAAAAAGAGACATGCGGCCTTTCCATTCATTGTATTTATGGCACCGTCAATAATGAGATTGAGCAATTCAGTCTGGGTAGCCGCTGTCCCAAACGCCCTGCTCAAGTTGCAGAATATATCAAAAAAATCGGTTTCCCGTGTCATGTGTTTTCATCTCCTATAAGTGGTTTCTATTTTTTTTTATTTGGGTTGACAGCCGCCTGTTTCTTGGATTTATTATTTTTATTGGCGATATTTTTCTGTTCTGTCTTGAGATTTTTCTGTTCCGGCTTGGAATCTTTTTGTTCCGGCTTGGAGTCTTTCTGTTCCGGCTTAGAGTCTTTTTGTTCCGAATCCACATCCCTTTGTCTTAGCCATGACGCTATTTTCGGGGCAAAGGCTTCCTGACATTTTGAACTGACGTAAATTCCAATGTGACCTGTATTGAGACAGATATCTTCTGTATCCGTGCTGCCCACTTTTTTGACTAATTGGTTGCACGCTTCAGGCGGCACAAGATGGTCAAATTTACCATAAATATTTAGCAGTGGCATGGTTATCTTTTTAAGATCAACGAGTCTTCCTCCCACCTCAAGTTTGTTCTGAATGAGCTTGTTTCCCTGATAGCACTCCTTTGCAAACTGCCTGAAAACCTCTCCAGGGAGATCAGGACTGTCAAAAATCCACTTTTCCATACGGATAAAATTTTCCACAAATTCTTTGTTATCCATATTTTCCATGAACCCCACATATTTATCGATCATTAGACGTGCAGGGTTGAGCAGCAGAAATCCGAAGTTCATTACATCTGCGGAGATATTTCCATATGTGTCTACCACAGAATCAATATCCAAATATTTCATCCAAAGATGCAAAAGACCTTTGTTGGTATCGAAATTTGTTGGCGTGACTGTAGTAACTAAATTTCGGATCTTTTCTGGATGCAGTGCCGAATATATGACGCTGAATGCACCACCCATGCATATCCCCATAAGATTGATCTTGGGAACATCATTTTTTTTCCTGATAAAATCAACGATATTATCCATATAGCCATTAATATGGTCATCAAAATCCAGAAAACGATCTTTACGGGTAGGGTATCCCCAGTCAATCATGTAAAGATCAATCCCATTCTCAAGAAAACGCTCAACCACGCTTCTTCCGGGCTGAAGATCAAGCATTGTTTCTCGGTTAATCAGAGCATATACCACCAGCAGAGGCGTTTTATACGCTATCTTTTTTTTTGCCTTGTAGTGTTTTAATTTTACTCTGTCTTCCTGATAAATAACCTCATATGGTGTCAGGGCAATGTCTGTTTCAAGATTGGACAGAAGAACATCTGAAGCCTTGCTTGCCCTGTCGCGAGCTTGCGTGGTGTGATCAGCCATCTTTGACATTATAAGATCAATTGGTACTTGAAATTGCTTCATATCATAACTCCTAAGTATGTTTGGATTATGAACTTATGAGATCTTTTTCTTAAGATTACGGATCTCTTTTTTTAGCTGATGAATCTCTTTTGACACATCATCCAGCTCCGATCTGCTTGCAACTGGAAGGCTTCTGAGTAAATCTTCAATTACGCTCTCTTTTGAACTTGTGTACTTACTCATTGATCCTACGGTTTTTGTCAGAGCTTCAATATACTCAGGTGTCTGAAACAGAGTCATAAAGTGCCCCTCTAAAATCTTCACCCACATCTGGTAGTAAAACTGGGGATCTTCAGAAAGTTGTTCTTTTTCAGCCAATTTCTGAATCTCTTCCTGCATCACTATGGCAGAACGCTGGAATGGAAGAGACAAGAGACGGAGAAAATCAGCCATATGAGTCTGGCATATATTGAACTTGTCTGCCAAGTTGTTGACTTTTTCCTGATACTCCCGTGTAAGGCCAAGCTGGGGAACTTGCAAAAATTTTCTGAACTCTTTTTCATAAATGTCAGACCACGCGTGAAAAATATTTTCATCAAGATTATCAAACTTGTAGGCATGAACTGTTTCGCCTATTCTGCTGACACTTGCCGCCATTTTCTGATGAATTTCAGCCATGCTCGCCATGGTGGACTGAATAAAATTGTTTAGCATTTCAGGCATGGTACCCATGCCCTTTAACAAAGCTGCCATGGATTCCGGAGATGACATAATGCCAGCCATGGTCTGCCAGTTTTTCATGGCATTGGCTATAGCGGTTAAAATATCTTTACGCTGACCTGTTGTTTCTCCAGAACCGTCATCATTTTTCTTCCCATCTTGTCCTGACCCGTCACCGGACTGAAATGGCCATTTAAAGGGTTGCTCATGGGATTTTCCTTCAGCCTGTTGAAAAATTGCATGAAAAGGTGATTGGAATAATGTCTGAAATGGTGAGCCAAATGGTGAATTGAATTGTGAGTTAAATGGTGA
>JADGBP010000336.1 GCA_015231395.1 Desulfamplus sp.
CTTGGCTTCCTGACATACTGTGTGCAAATTGGATCTGCCCAGAAGCTTTCGTACTCTTTCGTAATCATTACCTGTGGGGAGGCTTCTTTTGAGCCATGCAGGTTTTGGTTGTCTGGTTTTGGTGGTTTATATATATGCGTTTCTGGGCTTTGTCAAGCCTATTATTTTAAAATAGCAAAGGGACTTATGGAACTGATAGAAGAGCTTGAAAAAATAGACAAACCTTTTAATAAGGCAGTGGTGACAATCGGTAATTTTGATGGTGTTCACAAGGGACATCAAGCACTTTTTGAAAGAGTCAGGAAAGAGGCTGATGTAATATCGGGAACATCAATTGCCATAACTTTTGAACCGCATCCATTAAGAGCTCTTGGGAAAAAAGCTCCCCCCCTTATTACAAGAAAAGACCAAAAAGTAGAGTTAATATCAGCATCAGGGATTGATAAACTTATATGCATTCCTTTTACCACAGAGTTTGCCGCCATGTCTGCTAAAGACTTTATTGATAAACTGCTTATTAACAAAATTGGTATGAAGATAATTGTGGTTGGGCCTGACTACTCATTTGGAAAAAACAGGGAGGGCGATATTGATTTTCTTGTCAGGGAGGGTAAGGAAAAAGATTTTAAAGTGATTATACCTGACTGGGTCAAAGATCCAGATGTCTCCAATGGCACCGAAAACGACAAAATCAGCAGCACCATGATACGCAATCTTGTCATGGACGGCAAAGTGGATCAAACAAGGCGTTTCCTTGGCAGATACTATCAGATCCGCGGTAAAGTAGTTAAAGGCAGGGAACGGGGAGGAAAAAAACTTGGATTTCCCACGGCAAACATCAAGCTTCATGATGAGCTGTGTCCTAAAATGGGGGTCTATGCCGTAACGGTTGAAACGATAAAAGGAAACTTTAAAGGAGTTGCCAATATTGGCTACAGTCCAACCTTTGAAGACCATCTCTTCACTATTGAGGTACATATTCTTGATTTCACGGCTGATATCTATGATACAAGAATTAGGGTCAACATGATCAAGCGTCTAAGGGATGAAAAAAAATTTTCATCACTTGAAGAGTTGTCTGCTCAAATACGTTCAGATATTGAAACCGCAAAAAAAATCTTACAATAGGAACCGCTACAATAAGCACCAGTACAATAGACGCAGATACAATAGACACAGAGAAGGTAAAAGTATTTATGGCAATATTAAAAATTATTGAGTTTCCTGATCCATTCCTGACATCCAAGGCAAAGCCGGTAAAAAATATAGATCAAGAGATCATAAAACTCATACATGATATGGCGGAGACCATGTTAAATGCACCTGGTGTCGGACTTGCCGCTACACAGGTTGGAAGTGACAAAAGAATTATAGTTTATAATCCGGGTGCACAATGTGAAAATAGCCTTTCAGATAAAGAGAATTCTGAATTAGATAAACAGAACTCTGAATCAGATAAAAAAAGCTCCGAAAATAAAAACAGTAGAACTCCAGAGGTTTGTCAACAGATAAACGACACTTCAGACAAAGATGTTAGTGTGCGAGCAAACAAAGAAAAATACAGGGCAATTATCAATCCTGAAATCATTACCGCGTCAGGCTCATTGATTTCTGAAAATGAAGCATGTCTGAGCGTACCCGACTATTATTCTGATGTGAGACGATTTAGCAAGGTGACAGTGAGAGGATTGAATATTGATGGAAAAAGGATTCAATTTGACACTGAAGATATAGTGGCTGTAATCATGCAACATGAGATAGACCATCTTAACGGCATTCTCTATATTGACAGAATAAGTGCTTTGAAACGCAACATCTATAAAAAAAGAATCAAAAAAAGGCTGACAAGAGTTGAATAAACCATCATTAAATAGACCCTCAAATAGACCATCATTGAACAAAGCATCATTAAACGGACTCTCATTGAACAGAGAGTTTAACATAATATTCATGGGAACCCCTGATTTTTCAGTACCTGCTCTAAAGGCTCTGGCGAATAATAATTCAATGCCGCAGAATAAATATAAGTATAACATAAGCCTTGTAATCACTCAGCCGGACAGACCCAAAGGTCGTGGCAGGAAGATGATGCCTCCACCGGTTAAGCAGGCAGCCCTTGAGCTTGGACTTGAGGTGTTTCAACCAGAAAGCATGAAAGAACAGAGCATAATAGATAAACTTGCCGCCCTTAAACCTGATTTTTTTGTGGTTGTGGCTTTTGGTCATAAATTGAGCCGTGAACTACTTGATATTCCAGCTATTTACCCAATAAATATTCACGCTTCACTTCTACCTGATTACAGAGGTTCATCCCCGATTCAGGCGGCTATCATGAACATGGACAAAACATCCGGTATTACCACCATGATTATGGATACAGAACTGGATACAGGCGATATGCTGCTGCAAGCATCAACACCACTGGCTGAAAACGAGACTGGGCAGAGCCTCCACGACAAACTTTCACAGATTGGAGGCAAACTGATTATTGAGACCCTTGATGCTGTTGTGGAAAACAGAATAACACCAAAACCTCAGGATCATGCCAGAGCTACATATGCTCCGATGCTAAAAAAAGAGGACGGCAGAATAGACTGGTGCAAAGAGCCTGAACAGATATCAGCTCAGGTCAGAGCCATGACTCCCTGGCCAGGAGCGTTCACATATCTTAATGGCAAAAGGATTAAGATCATGGAAGTAAGACCAGTAGATATCAAAACCGATCTTCCTGCCGGTACTCTCTTTTCTGCCAACACGCTTCTTCCCGTTACTGATATTCCTGCAGACACCCTTCGTTCTTCCAGCAACGTCCTTCCCGTTTCCAGCAACCTCCTTCCCACTTCCAGCAACGTCCTTCCCACTTCCAACAACGTCTTTCCCACTTCCAGCAACATCCTTCCCGTTTCCAGCAACCTCCTTCCCACTTCCAGCAACGTCTTTCCCACTGACACTCTGCTTCCCGCGGGCACCATCATATCCTGTGATTGCAATGAAATTTATGTGACTGCCGGAAGCGGAGTGCTCACCATTCTTCAACTTCAGGGTGCATCTGGCAAGTGTATGTGTTCTGATGATTTTCTTCGAGGCAACCGTCTTGACACAGGAGAGTGTTTTTTGTAAATGAATGATAAACGCTTATGGCAGGGTTTCTGCCACCCCCCCGACCATGAAAACCAGAATGTGTTTTCACGGTAACTTATGGAGATTTAATTATTTTG
>JADGBP010000337.1 GCA_015231395.1 Desulfamplus sp.
CAAATTTTAAAGAAACCCAACTATTCAGAAGATGAGCTGATTACAAAAGAAATGAGCGAGCTTAAAACTCTATCCGAATCTATTGAAAAAGAGTGGCAGGCTGTTCAAAATTGAATGCAAAATAAACAAACCAGAAATGGTTAAATGAATAATTAAGGTAAATGAAAGGAAAAATGGTTTTCCGAGCATACGGAAATTGACTGACTTGAATTTTGTATTCTTACGCACAATCTCTTCTTATAGTCTAAAACACTCACATTCTTCTCTGACTGCTATATTTTTAACTGTCCAGTGAGCAGTTGACTCACACTTTGAATTTTTCTACAATTGTATTTAACTCTTTAGCCATTCCATTCAGATTGGCCGCACTTGATTTAACTTGAATGCTGCTATTGGAGATTGCGGCTGCAGCGGAGTTAACATGTAATATCTCATTTGTAATTTTATAGGCAGCGGAAGAACTCTGACTTATGTTTTTATTAACATCTTGTATCCCCTGAGACACCTGATTGATATTGCTGTTGATTTCGTTTGTAGCAGAAGACTGTTCTTCAACAGCAGCAGCAATAGCAGAAACAATCTCATTGACTCCATTAATGACATTGGTTATATGGTCAATTTCTTTAATGTTCAACTCTGTCATATTCTGTATACCATCAATCTTATTTTTAATATCAAGGGTTGCCTGTGCTGTCTGGTTGGAGAGTTCTTTAATCTCATTTGCTACAACTGCAAAACCTTTGCCTGCCTCACCTGCTCTTGCTGCCTCAATGGTTGCATTTAATGAAAGAAGTTTGGTCTGGTCAGAGATTTCTTTTATTGTTTCGGTGACTTTCCCGATAGATTGGGCTGCTTTGCCAAGTTCTGCCATTCTGTTAAACGCATTTTTTGATTTTTCTACAGCATCATGGGATACACTTCTTGCTTTTTCTGTATTCCGGGCTATCTCATTAATGGTGGAAGTCATCTCTTCAGAAGCTGAAGCAACCATATTTGTATTTGTTGAAGACTGCTCCATTGCTGCAGATGCATTGTTTATATTTGTATTCATCTCTTCGGCAGCCACAGCTGCATTATCGGCTCTTTTTGCTGTCTCTTCAGCACCTGAAGAGAGGTTAATCGCAATTGAAGAGAGTTCTGTAGATGATTCATTAACATTTCTTGAGTTTTTGGAAATCTGCCGGACAATATTTTGGAGTTTCTCCATGAATATGTTGAACCATATAGCCAGCTCACCTATTTCATCTTTGCTGGTTACAGTCAGACGAATGGTCAAATCACCTTCTCCAGCAGCAATATCTTTTAAACCTATAACAGTATTCTTAATCGGTACCAGAATACTTCTGCTAATGATAAACCATATGAACAAACCAGTGCTAAGACCTGCTCCCAAAATGATCATAAAACTTGTGAGCATTGATTCATAGGCATCTGCAGCGGTCTGGTTTACCTTATGAATCTTGATTGTAATCATTTCTGTCAGTTTATCCAGATGGTTACGCATATCTTCAAATTTTTTCGCTGCGGTTCCCATTGAAAGATCAAGAGCCAGCCGTCTGCCCTCTCTGCTGTCCTCTTTTCTGCCTTTTACTATCTGCTGTGAAACAGCCTGCCACTCTTCCTTTAACTTTTCATATTGTGAAAACAGACTCCGGATGTCTTCTGAACGTTGAAGAATCTTAAATTTTTTCCATCTCTCATCAGATTGTTTAAGATTCTCGTTATACTCTTCAACTAATTTCTGGAATATTTCTGATTTAGCATTTGCGAATAGCATCGAACGTTCAGCAACCAGAAGTTGTTGAAGGTCTCTGTCAGTCTGAATAATGTAGTCAATACTGGGAAGATAGGTCAGGGCTGTCGTCTGAAAATCGCTATATATTCTTTTGATGTATATATACCCGCTTAACCCGATTCCACTCATGAATAGTATAAGTATCGCAAAACCGATTATGAGTTTATGCAGTATTTACATGTTTCTGAATAGATTCATATTCTCCTCATAAATAGTTCAGTAATTTTTTATTGCGAAGCTCGGATTAATACCCCGCCCCAAGGAACGGGGAGCTTCATTTTTATTCGATATTGTCAATGTTGATTCCGAATGTGATTGCACCTATTGCCTTTCCATCTTCTATCACAGGCACAGAAACCTGTACCAGATAAGACTTTGTGCTGTCATCAAATTCCACCTCATCAACAAAAATATCACCAGCACCATCCTTAAATGATTTTTTAAATTTATCTTCATCACCCTGCCAGTAATCTGATGTTTTATCAGTCATTGCAACGTTTGCACCCTGATCGTCCATGACAAATATTTCATCGTAGTATTTATTATTGTTCTGAATGTTCATAATATACCGACCACATTCTGATTCGATCATGGCCTTCATATAATCAGTAATTCCAGGAGTATTTTTCCATTTCTGATCCATTTCCTTAATTTGCTGCAGAGTCTTTTTTTTCTGATTTTCCTCTTTGACTGCCTTGATAATGACAGGATCAGAACCGTAGGCTTGTAATGTGGTTTTGGCCAGTTCATAAACCTTTGCAGGTGCTTTTTCAGCAAAGGCAATACCTGTTGTAAGCGCCATAATAATAAAAACAAAAAAAATAATTATTACATTGATTCTATATTGCATGGGGCATCCTCCTGCTTAAAAGTTAAAAGTTTGGCCTTAATCATCGGATTAAATGATTATCAAGGTCAACATAAACTGATTAACTCATAAAATCAAGTTTGAAGGAAGTATAAATTCGTTCCTTAACTTTCAGGCAAAAGTTGGGGACTTTATTAAAAGCCAATGCTGATAGTTCATCAGTAATGGATTTCAGCAATAGTTGAAATTATTATAATTGTCTATAAAAAAACAGTGAAACGGTTATGTGCTGAATAAAAAATTTTACACCTTACTTGAGAGACTTCCCACAATCAATGCAGGAAGCCTCTTTCTTTCATATCTCAAAAATCTTTCTTTCTGGTTCTGTTATAATTCTTGTTATGAAGGTCATCTTTAAAAACTGGTCTATGATCAAAGACCTTCTCTTGCCTACGTTCTCTTTTTCTATGCTTCCTGACATCCAAGTTTAGAGAAGTTTACACCACATCTTTCTTATTGGCTGCTTGATGAGGGCAGGGTTGGTGATGAAAACTTAGAAGAGTTTAAAAGCACAACATTTAACCTTACAGCAGAATTAATTGCTT
>JADGBP010000338.1 GCA_015231395.1 Desulfamplus sp.
GATCCCGCCTTTTGTGCATTGAACACCAAAATTTACAGAACTGCCTCCGCCATAAACATACACCGGAATACGTTGTTCATTGCAATAAGATATAATTGCTTGAATATCCTCTTTGGTGCGGGGGTGAACAACCACATCTGCCACATTGCCAACCAGTTGATTGCGAAGGAGCATTGCCTCTTCCATGGTTTTACCATTGGCATATTTGACCCGCTGATAATCATCAGTGCTGACATTTTGTTCGCCCACAATATTCTTAAATACCCCTATCTGATCCGCAGAAAGCTTAACGGGAGAATTGCATTTTACAGGCTCATTTCCCTCTTTGAGACGTTTTTTGAAATCAGCATCTGTCATGGCAAATGTCTCTTTTATCATCTGAAAAAGCCGACGGTTTGGATGCTTGAACTGATCAGGTGCTCCCCATTTAAAAACAGATCGATATGTGCCGCTCTCTGGTGTGGTTTCATTCCATTCAGGATAAAATCCTTTATTTTCAAACATGCTATTATTCTTCTCCTATAGATTTCCAGAAAAATATTTTGGTATCTAAATTTTTAAAAAGGGCAACCGCAAGGGATTGCCCCTACTCAGGGTGGTCGGATTCCGACCATAAACGTTTAGTTGGTGTCAGAGTTTCTCAGGATAACCTGTAATATCCCTGATCTCTTCGTAAATATCTTTAAGCGATGGGTACAGTTTAGTATAAACCCTGTCAAATAACTGCTCATACAGTCTGGCATTTGCTGGGTTGGGTCTGTATTTCTGTGCATAGGAGACCATCTCTTTAATTGCAATTTCAAAAGATTTATGAATACCCACCCCCTTTGCAGTAACGATGGCAGCCCCCAAACCCGAGGTTTCAAAGGTTTTGCCTCTTACTATGGGACGATTGAAAATATCAGCCGAGATTTGACATATTTCATCACTTTGAGAAGCTCCTCCTGATACCGCAAGTCTTGTAACCTTGGTGCCGCAAGCTTTTTCAATTTTTTTAAGACCATCCAGCAATCCGTAACAGAGCCCCTCCACCACAGAGCGATAAACATGGGCTTTCTTGTGCACATCACCAAAGCCGATAATAGACCCTTTGGCAGAAGGATTTTTAAGCCCTGGTCCCCAATAGGGCTGCACCATAAGTCCCATTGCTCCGGGCGGAGATTTGGCAAGCATCTCGTTCATCACAACTTCCGGAGAGACACCTCTTGATGCGGCAGCTTCAATTTCTTTGTGGGCAAACTCATTTTTAAACCATGTAATCATCCAGAACCCCCTAAAAATTTCCACCTCGGGGTTATAATGACCAGGGATTGGAGCCGGATAGGCTGGCATGAATTTGAGAGCCTCGCAATATTTTTTGGTGGTAGTCTGAACCGTTGCAGTTGTTCCAAAACTCAAACTTGCCATGGTTGGATGAAGAACACCCATGCCAATGGTTTCACACCCTTTATCTGACCCACATGCAATTACAAGAGTCCCAGCATTTATACCAGTAGATTCTGCTGCTGATTGAGACACTGCACCAATTATCTCTCCTGGAACCACAAGTTCAGGCAGTTTCTCAGGCTCGACGGGACAGACCAGCATGTTAAGCGAACCCGATTTTGCCCACTTCATGGATTTGTAATTAAATGGAATATGTCCAATTTGGGAAGAGACTGAGTCACTCCACTCTCCTGTAAGCCGATAATTTAAAAATCCAGAGATCTGCAGATATTTATGTGTCTGTTCCCATATATCGGGTTGATTCTGGCGTATCCAGTTGCATTTGGCATCAGATTGAATCTTTTGAATGGTCTCGTTCATCCCCACTAATGACAAAGCCATATTCATAAACGGGTTTGGTTTATATAATGGTTTAGCTTTACGCTGGTCTAACCATGTTATTACAGGACGCAGAACATTTCCTGTGCTATCTATATTTACCATGCTGTCTCTCTGGGTGGTTACTCCAACGCCCTGAATTGCTTGATACAATTCAGGGCGACGGCTCTTTAAAATCCTGGATGCCTTACACAATCCATGCCAGAACACCTCTGGGTTCTGCTCTGCCCATCCCGGCCTTGGGCTGACATAAGGTTCATAAGTCACTTGCTCCTTGTCTAACAATTGACCGGTAGCGGAAAACAGAAGAACCCGTATGCTCTGCGTGCCGCAGTCAATGGATAGAATTGTCGATGTTTTTCCGTCTAAGTTATTTATATTATTCGTTAAATATGTGAATCCTTTCATGGCTTCTCGCTATTTTTATGAATGCTTTACCGTGAAAACACATTTGGGTTTTAATCGTCGGGGGTGGGAAAAAACCCTGCCATTAGAGTTTGCCAGTTTATATAGACTTCCAGAAAAATATTTTGATATCTCAATTTTGAAGAAGGGCAACCGCAAGGGATTGCCCCTACTCTTGCCAATTTAATTATCTGGAAAACTATATCACTGCAAACCGATTAAACCGGCACTCGATGTGCCGTTTGCCAGAACTCACGATATCTTGCAATTTCTTGCTCAAAATGGTGGTCGTCCCATCCCAGAGCCGGCTGGCACAACTGCTTGATTCTTTTGAAGTGCTCTTGTCCATCAAAAGGTAGAATCAAACCTATTCGTACCCTTCTCATTAAAAGATCTTGAAGTGTACGAACTTGTCCCTGTGCTGCTTCATGGGAAAGTTCCGCCCACAGATAAGCTGTTTTCGGAATTTGGGTCAGATCTTCACTCTTTGCATTTTTAACCAGAGCAAGTGCCTCTGTTCCATATCGACCCCACAGCCTTTTCCATACATCTGTTGCAAGATCATGATATGGACAAGTACACGGACAAGGCGTCTGGTCAAACAACGGAATATGAAGCATTGGTGATTTTTTTACCCTCATAAAGGGCTTAGCCGCATTTAAAGTATCTGATGCCAGAGTACGGAATGTGGTAAGCTTTCCACCAGTAACAGTAACAAGCCCTTTGTCTTTCCACACCACATGCTCTCTTGATTCCTGAGAAGGGTCGCGTTTTCCGGAACTTAACACAGGACGAACTCCAGCAATGGTTGATATTCCATCTTTGATGGACAATTTTATGTCCGGAAATGCCCACTTAAATCCATCCATAAGATAGAGTGCCTCATGTCTGCTCATTACAGGCTCTTTGTCAATATCTGCATCATGGTCAACATCCGTAGTTCCAAGAAATGAAGCCCCTTCCCAGGGAA
>JADGBP010000339.1 GCA_015231395.1 Desulfamplus sp.
TCTTTCTCTTTCTCTTTCTCTGTCACTGTTGTCTTTCTTTGCTGTTGCGAGATTTCCTAAATCCTGCCTGAACCAATCAGGCTCAATTCCATAACGGGAGAAGTTTTTTGCTGAAGAGAATCTTTTTACTGCAGATTCAAGACTTTCAGGCAATGGAATCGCTCTTTTCCTGAAAGGACCACGTCCGTCATTTAATGTTTTTACTCTTTTTTCCTGAATCGCTTTGGGATGAAATCTGTCCAGACAATCCAGGAATGTCACCCTTATCCCATGTTCTCTCATAATGGCGGTAAGCTG
This sequence comes from Desulfamplus sp., assembly GCA_015231395.1. Taxonomy (GTDB): domain Bacteria; phylum Desulfobacterota; class Desulfobacteria; order Desulfobacterales; family Desulfobacteraceae; genus Desulfamplus. Next base: position 298 of record JADGBP010000339.1, read on the forward strand.
CAGAAGTCCCAGAGGCTTTGCCCAGAAATCAAAAGCGGCAAAATCATGTATCCATGGGTTGACACAGAGTATGTGAGGGCTGTTTTGAGACACAAGATTAATCTCGTATTCAGATAAAATATAGCTTTCCAGATAATTATAAGCACTGATTAGACTTTCAACTAAAACACTCCGAGTATTCTTTGCAGATTTTCGACCAGAGCTATTCTGTCACTGTCCATCATAGTGCCAAGTCTCTTTAAAATCAGATTTTTTGCAATTGTGGTAAGAATAGGTTTGAGCATTGAAGGTTTTACAAGACCGGCATCCTGCCAATTTCGGACAGGAAGATCACCAAAAAAACCGGGGGTATGCATCTGACTAACTTCTAACATCTGGCTGGTTATCGCCATGATAATAACATCCGGTCTCCTTTGATTATACTCATTTGAGCTTACGATAACAGCCGGGCGTTTTTTGGATGTTGTCTGATCAGTAAATGGGAAAGGTACCAGTACCACGTCACAAAATTTATAATCGGTCATAAACACTGTCCTCAGAATTATCCCAGACTTTTTTAAACACATCTTCCGACATTTTTCCGGCAGCTTGAAGTAGTTTGTGCTCTTGATTTTTCTGACTGATAAAGTCTATAAAATTTATTATTTCAGATACTCTATCCACTGGTAATGACTTGATTTTTTCAATTATGATCTTTTCTTGTATGATCTTTTCTTGATCGTGGCTTGTGATAGTATTTTGATGCATAGTCGCCTCCCTTAGTCATTGCACAAAAAAATGCCTTTTTAATTTGGTGATTATCTATCTAATTGAAATTAAAGAGCTATAGTTTCTGCTCAGGTAAAATAGTTCATAGAAGTTTTTTTCAGCTCTTTTTTGCTGAACAAAAGAGAGTATTCATCCACGCAGGTGGCTTTTGATATTCTTGCCGCAATCTTATGGCAAGACTCTTCATCCGGCCCATGCACCATGGTATAAAGGTTATATGGCCATGTCGGAGCAGGGTTTCTCCGGTAACAGTGAGTCACCTCCTGAAAGGATGCCATTGTTTTACCCACATCCTGAACCCGCTCCTCATCTACTTTCCATGCCACCATGGCATTGGCTTTGAATCCAGAATTCTGATGTTTCAGCGTTGCCCCGAAGCGTCTGATGATGCCTCGCTCATTAAGGTTTTCAACCACTTCAAGATATTCATCTTCAGATATTCCAATCTCTTTTGCAAGTTCCAGAAAAGGTCGGGATGTGACCGGAATATTGCCTTGAAGGGAAGCTATGATTTTTTTTTCGATTTTTGTAAGCATAGATTATATCTTTTTTATTTACCCAGAATAGGTTCAAGATAAGTTTTTGTAAAATGGGTAACCCCATAATTATTAAAATGCATGTGGTCGTAGAAAAAATGTCTGTCTTGCATTTCGCTTATCAGATTATAATATCCGACTCCATCATGCCTGCTGATCTCTTTTAGCTTTGCATCCACCTCTTTTGCCCCGGGGAAATCCTTCATCAAAATAGGAAGAACAACATAGGTGATTCTACTGTTGTGTTTTTTTGCGATAGCGTTGATGTCACTTACAAATTTGCTGTAATGGTCAAATTTTTCATATTCGTACAGAGAAAGATAGTGCTCTCTTGCCTCTTCAAGCTTAACAGGGTCAATGGCTTTGAGTGTCAGTTTGTCAAGACCTGGAGCAGCATACCTGCCAATGCCTTCCCAGTCATTCACAGCAATCATTTGAAGATATGATATAATGCGTTGTGACGGAAAACGGTTTATCACAAGATCGCAGAGAATGGAAATCTCAAATGGTTCATCTCGCAAGAAAAAAGTGTTGTTCTCGTTGTTGATGGGGCAGAAAAAAATCCAGGGATCCACAAAATATACAATGTGATCTGTACTGTTACTTCTGTCGTAAAAATGGGAAAGATGAATTTTTGCAGGCATGAGTCCGCCGCCGCCACCCTTGGAAAGGTTCATTATCTTCTTGCCAAGGATATTTTCCATTGTAAGATGGTTTGAATCTCTGGAAAATACACGACCTCTTGAAGTACCCAGAATTGCCACATCATAATGCTCGTTTTCACCTTCAACCAAGAGATTGGACTCTGTTTCCCAGTTTTTGAAATGGATATCTCTGTTCCGACCTGAAAAGAAATATAGCAGATTCAGCATAATGGCGATATTCAACACAGTGAAGATTACAAGTTTTAAGATAAATTTTTTTGCCTGCATATAAAAAAAGCCTGCTGTATTTTAAATGTATTCTGTTTTGCTCTAAAATAGTTTTGAGCCCTTCGCTGCTAATCGTTCTGATTCCTTTGCTGCTAAAACTGAAAGTAAATGAACTCCTGCTTTACACCAAAAACAGTTGAAATTACAATTGCCCATAAAGCAAAAGTATAAAAAAACCATCTGACAGTCAATGGAAGACGGGCAACATAATGCTCAATTCGGACAGTATGTTCTTTCAGTTCCACAGCAACAAGAAGCAATATCAATGCCATGCTCAGTGCAAATGAAGAGGTCTCAACAAAAGGGGAAACCGGATTTTTCCCTCCAAAAATGAACATCTTTTTTGTGATAGAAAAAGCATCCGAGACTGAGTTGGCTCTGAAAAAAATCCAGGCATAATTGACCAAGAAAAGGGTGACAGCAACACGAAATGCCTTATATACAAATGGAAATAACCGGACAAACCTATTGTAAAAAATAGAGTTTTGCCGGACGAGTGAATTATAGACGAGTGAATTATAAAAGATGGAGCCTGAACGAATATTTTGGGCAATCCCCCTGAAAAAATCTTCAAGAATACTCTCAATGGACAAATGGCCGAATATGAGCCAACTCCAAACCCGATAGTCAGCATGGACACCAAGAAAAAAGAGAATCTCGGTAAT
>JADGBP010000033.1:0-7449 GCA_015231395.1 Desulfamplus sp.
TCATGGGCAAATCTGAATACTGGCATTAAAAATTTTCTCAAGGTTCTTATAGGATTTATTCCGGCATTTGCAACTTTCATGTTGACTAAGGACTGGTGGTTTTTAGCATGGTTTGGTGCCTTTATTTTATTATACTCATGTATTTCAGTCATAGTGCTCATGCCTCTTTGCTTTTTATTTCCTGATTTTATTCATTTGTAAACATCAACATCAGATACCCAATCAGAGCACCTGCAAAAATTGCGGCAATATCCCAAAAATCAAAAAAACCCGCAATAAAATAATCATCCACAGTTTTCAGAAACGCATATTGCTCAAACCATTCAGGTACAAGTTTAATGGCAATGGCGTCAAAATATTGACCAGCTTCAAACAGCACATTTATTACACACCAAAACAGTGCTGCCATAAAACAACTTTTTCTTGATTCGGCAATAAAAGCTCCTGTAATCATGGTAAAAGAAAATGTGTGCAAAAATGAAGCCAGACTTCCGCCCATAGCTCCAAACATATCAGGGAAAATTCCATGAATCTTTTGTGCTATACCATAAAAGAATTGTCTTACAAACCATGTAGATTCAGGAGGTCGATCACTTAAATAGATCAACGAACCTAAAAATAATCCGGCAAGACCAATTAGTATATGGATATAAATAATAGAATTAGTATCTTTTAAATAAAATTCTTTTAATTCATCGTGTTTCTTCAAATCATCACGCTGAATCCATGATCTTCGGATTTCAATAATTCATTGATGATGGATTTTTCAGCCAATTTCTCTGGCTCAACTACCCTGCAATCTATTTTGTGCACATTGTAATCATGGCTCTGTAGCCGTGCATTGAGTTCTGGCAACATCGTTCTGAAAAAAGCTGCTGTCTCCTCATTGGAAACCTGAAAGCCACCGGTGATATTATTTTTGAGAACTGAAAAATCCGCACGAATGGGTCCAAGACGGGTCATATCCAGAAAAAGAGAGACCTTGAGAAGCGAATTTTCCTTGGATGAAGAAGATTTGTCATCATTTTCTTTTTGCCCGAGATCAATCAAAAGTTGACCAAAACTGAACTGATCCCCGCTAAACATAGGAAAGGGAATAATATATTTTCCTGATTCTGACAGATGGCTGTTAAGCAATTGAACATTTTCAAGATTTTGAACAAATTCATGGAATACCTTGATATCTTCCGAAGATTCAGACCCTGAGTTAGCCATAAAATTCAACACCGCAGCTTTTATATCTTCATGAACAAGATTTTGAAGTTTAAGTAAAGGCTGGTTGTTTATAGTTGGAGAGTCTGGCAAAGCAGAGCCTTTACCTGAAAATAAGCCTGATTTTTCAATAAAACTATGATCGTCTTCAGTAACACCTTGAAAATTTTCAGTAAAGCCGTGAGAGTCAGAAAGATTCCCGGATGAAGAATTAATCGAATGTTTGGAAGGAAAAGCGTTGCTAATCATATCAGAAAGTGTTTTTTCCAGGAGCATTCCACTTTTTTGGAGCAATCGGGGCAAGAAATCAATATCGGTTTTTTCTGATTTCAGTGCAACTGACATCAGCATGTTTTTTATATCTTCTTTATCTGCAAAGGATTTGTCTATCTGAACCAGCTGGTTCGTGACGATTTCTTTATCTAATACGGGTTTACCCATCTGGTCAGAGTCGAGCTTTATGAATCCTTTGGCTGTTGCCGGTTTGTCCATCTGGTCAAACTGGGGTTTTACAATTCCTTTATCAGTTGCTGGTTTGTTTATTTGGTCAGACTGGGGCTTGACGATTCCTTTATCTCCTACTGGGCTGCTCACTTTATCTGACAAAGATCTGGCAATTTCTTTCTCTCCAACCGATTTAATCTTTATATCTTCAACTGGTTTAACCTTTATATCTTCAACTGGTTTAATCTTTATATCTTCAACAGATTTAACTTTTATATCTTCAACTGGTTTAATCTTTATGTCTTCAACTGGTTTAACCTTTATATCTTCAACTGGTTTAACCTTTATATCTTCAACTGGTTTAACCTTTATATCTTCAACTGGTTTACCCTTTACATCTCCAACAGGTTTGCCTTTTGCATTTTCAACAGATTTGCCATTCTTAAGGACAAGAATCTCTTTAGTAGTGGAAAACAGAGTCTGGGCAAGTTTTGTGAATCCTTCAAAAGGCTGATTTTTAGCAAAAAACTGTAATGCAGAGTCGGATAGACTTGACAATCCTGCATTTGAAGCAGGCATTCCAGAAGTGGGATTTGACGATCCAGAGGGATTGATACGATCTGGCATAACCTTTAAAATAGTGAGTTTGCCCTGATCTGTAACTTTTAGTTGAATGGTTTCTCCCTTTGTAAGAGCTACCGATGTATCAGCAAGCACCTTTTTTCCCATGATCAAAAGCTCTGCTTTTGATGGAGAGATCAGTTGCAGTACCTTTGCGTCAACAACCTGATTTTTTTCCAAAAGAGGCAGAATAGAGGCTTTAAGAAGCTTATCTGTCTTCAGACCTGTAAGATCTGATAAAGAGATTATCTGTTTTATCAAGGAAGATTCTCCATTTTGATAAATTTCTCTTTAAGGCTTATTATCAGTTGCACCTCGCCACGGGGCATGGCAAGTCTTGAGGCAATTGTGTCAACATCAAGTCCCTGTTGATACCACTCAATAATTTGCTGCTGCTGGTCAATTACATTATAATGGTTTGAATTTTTATCAATTACATTATACTGGTTTGAATTTTCAGAATTTAAAAGTTTGTAATCACTGGATTTATTTATATCGGAAAGGGTTCTTTGTTTAAAAGCTTTTTCTTGGTTATAGAAAGGATTAGGACGAAGTTCAGAGGATTTGTCTCCAGATCCCAAAGCACTTTTGCTGCGACCTGAGCTATGCTGATATATTGATTTGTCCTGAGAATTTAAGATAACCTCGGTTCTGGACAAAAGAAGATTTATACTTATGATTCGTGAATCAAGAGCATCATTGAGCCCTTTGATAAGACGCTGCTTTTCTTTTATCTGATGGTCAAAAGCATTGGCTGCTGATTCAGAACCTTTAACAAGAGGATCAAGAAGATCAATAATATCCTGTGCAGCACGATCAACCATCTCCACAGCCGCATTCTTTGCCATATTAGTAGTAAGCTTGTCTATACGTTCGAGTACGTTCTGATGAATGGAATCTGTCAAAAATTCAATATCATCGTGTCTAATTACATTTTGCAACTCCAGCTCTACTTTGTTAATTTTTCTGAAAACTTTCCACAGAAGCATAAGCAGAACAAGATCAATGAATAGTTGAGCGGCAATCCAGAATTCAATGGAAAATAGTTTACTCATGTCATCCTTTCATCCTGTTATCATCTTAATATCAACTATTTTGACAGGATCAATAATACTATCACACCTATATTACCATGAAAACACATTCTGGTTTTCATGGTCTGGGGTGGCAAAAAACCTGCCATGAGCGTTTACATATAATTGAGAGCTTTTAGATACTCTTCATACCGCATAAGATAAAAAGATAGGGGTTTTGAAAATTTCCTGCCAAGAATACCATCAACAAAAAGGCGGCTTATGTGCTGCTCCTGCTCCAAAAGTTTTTGAGAAAGCAAAAATATCTGTCTCTCTTCCGGTGTAAATCTGATCATCATCTCTTTTAGGGTAGTTCGTGCTCTGGGTTGGTACATCCAAAAATAGAGCATATCAAGAGAATTTATTATCATCACTGTTATAAGATCCCGAACCTCGGCATTGCCGCTGTTGAGAAGTTTCTCTGGATCTTCAAGAATAGAGAGCTCTCCTGCATCTGGAAAGAGCAGTTCTAACTTTGAGTAAGAGTCAAAAAGATCGGAAAACTTGCGTTTATAATCCCTGATTCTCAGAGCTATATTTTGAAACCTGTCTGCTGGTCCTTCAATCAGAGCCGCAACAAGATCAGAGGCTGCTTTGGATATGACTGCCGCCCATTTTTGAATAATGGATTCAACGCCCGGAACAGCCATGCTGGTCAATATACCTCCGGTGATGATACTGAATAGAATTGCAATGGGAATGGAAAATACACTTCGGAAAAAATTACCTACAACCGCAGCCCTCGGAAGTCCTCTAAAAGCATTATGACTGGAAAGATATATTCCATTGGCTAAAGCCATCACAGTATAAAGAATTGCAGGATTTGTAGATATAGTGATTCCCATGCCTTTATCCAGAAGAAGCGTCTTGACCAGGTAATCCAGCAGGGGGACTGAAAAACCCGTATATAAAAGTGAGTCTGTCAATCTTTCCCAACTTACATAATCATTCCACCGCAAAAGAGGAGAACGCATTATACCGCCACCTCCCAGCACCGCCTGCACAATGTTTCTCAATCCAGTGATTCCAAACCAAATAAAGGCACCAAACCATGCTAAAAACCACCAGTCCTTAGTCAACATGAAAGTTGCAAATGCCGGAATAAATCCTATAAGAACTTTGAGAAAATTTTTAATGCCAGTATTCAGATTTGCCCATGATCGCCAGGGAGTAGCATCTTCTTTTCCATCACTCAATGAAAGAGAAAAATCACTACCCATATGCTGCTGAACGCCACCAAGAGTTATTATATTGCCCGGATATTCCATATTTGTGGAGTGCTCTTCTACAATCCATGTTTTTACCTTTTTTGATCCAAGATATTCAAGTCCTGGCAGTGTGCTCAAAATCGATAACAACTGGGAACGAAGACCTCCTGATCGTCTTCTGGGAATGACGGCAACACTTGGATATACCTTTATGTGAATGGGAATGATCAGACGGGACGAGGATTTTTTTCGTATTTCTTTGCGTGCCATTGGAGAGAGTGTTTCAATGATTCCAACTCCCATTCCGTAAGCAAGCAAAGATCTGCCTGTAGAATCGCTTCCGATTCTTGATTTCAGGGGTATCGCCTTGTACATACTCTTCAAGGAGGCAAGATCGTGAAGGATCTCCACAAGTTTTTCTCTTCTGTCCTGCTCATCTGCATATCCTGCTTTTTCCATGTGGTGAATCACATGACGCATCACCCGTTTAAGCTTGATGAGACTGCCTTCATTAATCGCCTGCTGAAGTTCATTGATTGCCGGAATATGATCTGTAACTCCGGCTGCATAATCCTTAAGATTAAAAATTTCCAGTCGGGTTATAAGACCGTCACCCATATAAAGAATCTCAATAACATCCTCAACCTTGAGATTGCTAAGGTTCAAAGTGATTTTAAAACTTGCGTGAAGCATGGATATCTGGAAAAGAAGTTGATCAACCGAGAGATTCAGCCTTTCAGGAATATCAGGGCTGTCGATTGGAGTCCAGGGGTCGGGGATACCGGGGTAATTTTTAGGAGAGAGATATTCATTGACTATGCCGATGGTTGTAAGTTTGTTTGTCCTGCTTACAAGATCTTGGTAAATTGCGTGTGCGTGAGTATTTTGTGATTCAAGATTTTGTGATTCAAGTTTTTGTGGCTCAAGCTTTTGTGATTCAAGCTTTTGTGATTCAAGTTTTTGTGACTCAAGCTTTTGTTTTTTATTGGATTCCGGAAGCGTTGTGCATTCATTCAATGATGATAATTTTTTCACCACTGCAATTGCTTCATAATGAATATACTCGCCAAGATGCAGGATAGATGCCTGACCTGGGGCAACAAAAGAGATGAATTTTACGGCATCAAGCGGAGGAAGTTCAATTCCGGTATCAGCAATAAATCTTTTTCTGTGGGTGTTGTTGAACATCTCCAGCACCCGGAGAACATATTTTGCCTGATACTTCATCACCTCCTTTCCTTTTTCCATGAAATTTATCACGGCAGGTTCTGCAAGAAAGCATAAAAAAGACTGAACATCCTCAAGTCCTCGAGATACCCACATAATTGACGCGAAACGATCACGAAATCTTGCGGTAAATTCAATGCCGATGCGTATGTCAATTCCCATGATATCCGCGGCTTCTGAAAGTTCTGCGACAAAACGAGGTTCAATATACTGGTAATAAACCACTCTCAGTCTTCTAATGCCCTTGATCCATGCGTCCATGATTAGATGAGTGGGAGTTTTACGACCTTTGGTGTTGGCATCATGAACATGGTCATCAAAGGTGGACTGATTCCACTCCTCCGGCATCTCCAGAAGATGATATTTCTCAAGCTGCTTTCTGATCACTCTTGGTTTGCCTGATGCGGTTTTCCTGAAATCATGTGCAAGGACAATCTGTCGGCTGTATTTGCCTCTGGCACGCACCAGTTCTTTCATAATCTGAAGGAGTATTCGTGCAGAATTTTTTGGCATATTACCCACAGCGGTATCAAGAATCTCATTACGCAATCCTCTTAATGCCTGAAGTCTGTAATCCAAATCTCCACGCTCAAGTGAATTGAGAAGGTTTACAACCGAGTAAGCAATGCGAAGTCCTTTGGATTCAGCCAGCTCCTTTATTCCAAGAGGATGGAAAAAAGGGTAAAAGAGTTTTTTTGTATAACTTAGGGATTTATTGCTGTCATAAAGATCATTAACAATTTTGATCAGTTCATGATCTCTCTTGTCAAAAAAAAATCTTCCATAGTCTTCTGGTTCACAATCATCTATTTTTTCGGCAAGTTTTAACATTAATATTCCCTTTATTCTCTCTCTGGAAAATCAGTGCGTCTGTTCCTTAATTCCTTCAATTTCCTTTACAGAGAATTATAGCGTTCCCTTTTCCTTCAAGACCTTTTTTGAACAGTTGAGCATCCTCTTCGCTACCGACAAGAGTCCCATAGTGCATTGGTATAGCTATTTGTGGCTTGACTTTAAGAGCTGCGATCACTGCCTCTTCTGCTGTCATCACATAGGTGCCGGAAACTGGAAGAAATGCCACATCACATCGGATATCCGCCATTTCAGGTATAAGATCCGTATCACCTGCATGATAAAATCTGAAAAATTCACCTTCCATGCCACCGTCCGGCAATCCTGCCACTATTGGCATTCCGACCACAAAGCCAAGCCAGTTTTTATTTTTAGGATGAAATTTTTTGTTGATATTATAGGCAGGAACAGCATCAATGGTAATACCTTTTACAGTTATGCTTTGCCCAACAGCCAGCACCTCAATTTTTCCCTCAACCGTTTTGCCAAGCTCTTTTTTAAGTTTTTTTGCACAGTCCTTTTCAGTAACAATAACTGTATCTTGCCCCATAATTTTTTTCACATCCTCGCAGGAGCAGTGATCGTAGTGCTCATGAGTTATAAGAATAATGCCTGCATTAATACCGGACTCGATTTGATAGGGGTCAAAATAGATCACAGGATCAGAATCAATTCTTATGCAGTCATGCCCAAGCCATTTAATTTGTTCTATCAACTTATTTTTGTCCATTGAGTTTACCTCCATTTTTGAGTTACCTCTATTTTATGCAGCATTTTCAGAAACTTCTTTTGTTCAAAATTGTAGAAACTAC
>JADGBP010000033.1:7547-10206 GCA_015231395.1 Desulfamplus sp.
TCATGCCCAAGCCATTTAATTTGTTCTATCAACTTATTTTTGTCCATTGAGTTTACCTCCATTTTTGAGTTACCTCTATTTTATGCAGCATTTTCAGAAACTTCTTTTGTTCAAAATTGTAGAAACTACTAGTGTGCGGGCATTTCAGGGACTGCTTTTGTTCAGCATTGTAGAAACTGCTGGTGTGCGGTATTTCAGGAATTTCTGGTGTTTCCAACAAGCTGGGTCAGCTCATCAACAATTTGTAGCATCTCGTCAGCATGTTTTTTCAGATCTTCAGAAGCAGCAGCCGTATTTTCAGCATTTTCAGCATTTTGTTCGGTGACTGAACCCATTTGAGATACAGATTGATTTATATGCTCAATGCTGTTTGCCTGTTCAGTAGAGGCATCAGTGATCTCTTCGACCAAAATAGCCACTTTACCGGCATTTTTTTCCACCAGTTGAAATGCACTGTTGGTTTTATCTACAATGGCAGCTCCCACGCTGATTTTTTCAGTGCTGCCTTCAATCAGCCGTGCGGTATTTCTGGCAGCCTCTGTAGCCTGCATTGAAAGCCTCCTTACCTCATCTGCCACCACAGCAAATCCTGTACCAGCCTCTCCTGCCCTGGCAGCTTCCACAGCTGCATTCAGAGCGAGCAAATTGGTTTGAAAGGCAATCTGATCAATGGTTTTAATGATGTTAGAAGTCTCTTCTCCAGCTTTTCTGATTTCGTTTATAGATCGGGTCAGATCCTGTATGGAAGTACCGGCTTCGATAACTACAGTTTCCGTTTTTTTCATCAACGAGTTGACCTGACGGGCATTCTCGGCATTTTGCCGGGTCATGGATGTAATTTCGGTCAGTGACGCTGAAGTCTCCTGAATTGAAGATGACTGTTTAACAGCACCTTTTGTCATCTCATCACTTGCAACAGCAAACTGGTCAGATACAGAGGCGATTTCCTCTGAATTTTCCCTGAACCTGGCAGAAATATATCTGAGTTGCTCATTAAGTCTGACAGTGAAGAAAATACAGAAAACAATGGCAAGAACAACGATAGCAATAGAAATAAGGATAATCTGTTGAATAGTATCTTTTCCAACCTCCGCTATTTTATCCCGACTTGTCATAAACTCATCTTCAAATGAGCCTGCCATAATTATCCAGTCCCAACTTTTAGAGTATTTGATTTTATAGAGTTTTGTTCTTTTTTCCTGAGATTCTTTAACATCGTTATATCTATAAGTGAGTATTTCACTCGCTTTTAAGTCAAGAGATTTTTTGATAATTTCTTGTATATATTTCTGTCCATCGGCATCCAAAGCTTCCCATTCACTCTCCCCTGCTGCTTTTCCTTTTTCAGGGACAATATATTCACCTTTGGAGTTGATAATTTTTACCTGCCCCGAAACCCCTGTCGTGATATCTGCAATCTGGGTCACAAGTGCTTCGGCAATGGTATTCTGTTTGATGCCCACATAAAGTATGCCAATAACATCTCCTGCATCATCCATTATAGGTTCATAGGCTGTAAGATACCAGGCGTTTACAACAAACGCCCTGCCATGAAAAGTCTCTTTTTTTAAAACGGTAGAAACAACAGGATTGTTTGATCCATCAGGGTTGATGGCGGGAATGAAGGTGCCTATTGCCCGAGTACCGTCGTTATTCTCTACATTTGTGCAGATCCGTAGCATATCCCCTGCTTTGTTCATTCGCTGGAATATCGTGCATGTTTCTATAGAGAGTTCGCGGGTTTTATCAACAATAAGGGAATAGCGTTTCATATCCCTATTCTGTTCAAGCCAGTTTCCGCCAACAGTCATAATGGGCAACTCGACTATGGTGGCTTGCTTTGTAAACTGGTTGATTGCATTCCAGGAAACTGTCTTGTCATGGAGAAGATTGACTTTTCCTGTCTGATCAAGAATGTACTGGGAGAGTTTCAAGGCATTTTTAACCATTTCCAGAGCCAATCCATTATGGGCAACACCCATGGCATAGACATTGGATACAATATGTTCTAAATCCGCGTCGGCAAGTTTGATGCTCTCTTCTGATGCAACTTTAATGAAAGTCCGGTTAGTTGACCATGTGAAAAACAGATTTATAGCAACAGGAATAATCGAAACAGTGATTCCGAAAATGAGGAGTCTAGTTCTGAAAGTCATTTGTTTCATAAAATTCTCCAAGGAACCCCTAACTATGGGTAGGGGGCATTGATAAATATTATTTCTCTGCCAGGGTTTTATCTCCATTTACTATTTTTAAACGTTGATGGTCGGAATCCGACCACCCCGAATAATGAAAATCTGAATGCATTTTTAGGCATCCTTCATTTGCCAGTTTACACTTTCTGAAGCAAGAACCCCATTTTTCGAGAATTATCTAAAAAAAGTGTCAACTACTTTTGGGGTGATATGAAGGATGCCCATTTTTACGGTAAACGCTCATGGCAGAGTTTCTGCCACCCCGAATCATGAAAACCAAAATGTGTTTTCACGGTAAAAATATTAACGAAATTTTTGTTCAGGGCTTACACCCTCATCAAGAATAATAACCTCAACCCTGCGGTTTTGCTGTCTGCCACCCTCTGTTTCGTTGCCTGCAACCGGGTACTGTTCACCATATCCTTTTGTGAGCATCCGTTGCCCGTCAATGCCCCTTTGCAAAA
>JADGBP010000033.1:10304-11796 GCA_015231395.1 Desulfamplus sp.
CATCAAGAATAATAACCTCAACCCTGCGGTTTTGCTGTCTGCCACCCTCTGTTTCGTTGCCTGCAACCGGGTACTGTTCACCATATCCTTTTGTGAGCATCCGTTGCCCGTCAATGCCCCTTTGCAAAAATGCGGTAAACACAGAATTTGCCCTTTGCTGGGAAAGACCAAGATTATACATGTCACTGCCCCTGCTATCGGTATGCCCCTCTATCAACAAATTTCTGGTGGGATACTTTTTCAAAAAATATGACAGCTTTTCAATTGCTAAAAAACCACCCGAAAGAAGGTTTGATTTATTAACCTCAAACAGTATATTGCCAAGAGTGATAACAGCTCCGCGATCAGTTTGTTTTGCCTGAAGATCAGCAAGTTCCTGTTCTAATTGTCGTTTTTGGGCAAGTGCTTCTTCAGCTTGAAGCCTTGATTTTTCCGCTTCCTGCATCATTGCTTCAGAGTGCTTTCTTGCAAGCTCTGCCTCCAGTGCTTTCTGCTCTGCTTCAAGAGTTCTCTTTTCAGCTTCTGCCCTTGCCGCATCTGACTCGATCTCCCTGGCTTTAATCAAAATTTTGTCTTTACTCCTACCAAGCTCTGTGATTGCCAATTCAGAAGCTTTACTTTCAGATATCATTACAGCAAGCTGGGCTTTTTTTTCAGCAATATAAGCCAGATGTTCCATCTCTTTAATATCTTTGGTCGCTTTTTCTGCCTTTTCAAGAGCACCTTTAGCATCGTATAGAGCAACTGGTGCGTTGGATTCGATATCAGGGGTTGTTCTGGCAGTATCATATGCACTTCTGGCACGTTCAAGAGCTTGGTTATGAACCGTACTTGTGGCACAACCGGTAATCAGGAGAAGTAGAGTCGCTGTCCAATATATTGAACAGATCCTGAAAAAAGATTTTTTATTGTATGCTTTCATTTTTTTCTCCAAATCTGAATTTATGTGTTTGTTATTTTTTTGATAGTTAGAGAATATCTTGTTTTTTTATTAAAGAATATTTTTTTAATAATAATAATAAGCAATGTTCAAATGTTCATAACTCATATAACTATTTTAAATGTCATATAAAATCATTCATTAAAAATGTTCATAACTATTTCATAACTTTTAAGTTATGAAATAGGTGTCTTGTTCTCTTGCCTGCAATGTTCATAACTCAAAAGTTATGAACATTTTTATGAACATTTTGGCTTAAAGCTCAATCCACTCATTTATTGCAGCAATATCAATTGTTTTCCATGTTTTTGATATCCTTTTTTTAATAAAGTTATAAAACAGGGTGTCAATAACTTCAAAAACTCTGTTATAAAGAAATATCTTTTCCAAAACTGCCCCCTCGACATCGTCCTCATTTTCAATTTTTCCGGCTGTGCTGTGCATGAATATCATTAATATTCTGACCGGTCGCCGCGTAATAGAAGGTCATGAACCTCGTCAGGTCCGGAAGGAAGCAGCGATAAGTGATATCATCTGTGTCGTGGATCGATC
>JADGBP010000340.1 GCA_015231395.1 Desulfamplus sp.
TTATAAGCATCGCTGAACCCCTTATAAAGAGTAATATCCAGTTTCCCTGCCACTTCTATTGTTAGAATCTTTCCATCATCTGACAAACTTGAACTCACATTCATATCCGATCCCCCTTAAAACAAATATTTTTATAATTCATAATTCATAATTCATAATTTACACAAACCAGTCATACTCGGTATTTTGAAGTAACAGATCTCTATCTTGCTTTCTCAAAGACAAAAAAGTATCTGTAAAATCTATAAACACATCAAAGGCTATGGCATCCCCTACAAAATCATCAAGAGAGTCGGGGGAATCCGGTTTGTCAGCCACACCGTTATTTCTATAGACATATTGATAAAGAATATCATCTTTATTGCTGATATCGTAGAACAAGAACCTGATCTTTCTTGCAATATTATCAAGCAGGAGATATTTGATATCTTTTAAGAGCTTTGCCTCTTCCTTTGATGAAACTATTTCAAAGGTGCTGTTTATAAGGATCAGATCCCGCTCCATCGTCTCAAGCATATTGTCTAACTGTGCAAGAGGGGAGTTTATCGCCAAGTTCACAGATTACACACCATCAGAAGCCTTTTTTCATAATTGCCGACACTTCCATGCGATCCTGAGTTTCCCGAAGGACATTGTAAACCTGTTTGAGTATCGAATCACACCCTTCTAAATTTGGCAGCCGTTCTCTCTTATCTCTGGAAATTGATTTGATTCCGGTTTTAACAATTTCAAGACGCTTGATCACTCTGGCTCTTTCACTACTGATGGAATCAAGTTCATTTCTAAGTTTTTTATCAATCGCACCGCTTGATTGTTCTTCTGCCTTCAATTCCTTGAGCCTCAGATGCAGCCCATCAATATCTCTGACCATGTCATCTTTTCTGTTTTTTAGCACTTCGATGTTCTTGGCACACTCTTTTTTTCTTTTTTCAAATGACAGAATATGATTATTGGCTGAGGAGACTGCAATATCTATTCCATCAAGTTCTCCGGCAAGGATATCAATTTCTCGTGCAAGCCTTAGATCCTCCTCACTCATAAAGAGTTCTATTTTTTTGAGCTCATCAATCTCTTTGAGCAGGTCTCGCCTCTCTTTGTAGTCATCGTAGCCTGATCCGAAATCTTTGATCAACAGATCTTCTTCATTAGCATTTTCCATATCAGTTCCCGTCATACCTGTTTTGAATCACCTGTTCCAATCACGCGTTTTTTGAAACTATAGACTTCCAGAAAAATATTTTGATATTCTCAACTTTGAAGGGCAACCACAAAGGATTGCCCCTACAATGCTCTTGCCAATTTAATTATCTGGAAAACTATACGCGTTTTTTGAAGCACCTTCCCTATTCTGATCTGCTGCCTGATAAAAGGTCTTTTTTGCATTAATTTTTGTGGATGTCAGTGCAGAATGAAGCTCTTTCACCGCACTTCTTGAGGCTTTCAGCTCATTGGTCAGCCTGTATTTTTCATCAATTGCTTCTTTAAGCTCACTCTGCAAAGACTTTACCTTGTCCTGACCAACCATGATCTTGCCTTTTAGAATGCTGATCTCTCTTTGATAATATTTGGAGTTTTCACTGTCTGCATTCAATCTTGCTTCCAGAAAATTGATCTCGTTTAAAAAATCGCTTCTCTGCTCTTCCAGAGTAGAAGATTTCTGCCGGGTTCTGTCCATACTCTGTTTGAGCATCTCGATTTTTGATTTTAACTCACGGATTTCAATTTCTGCTTTGTTTCTTTCATCCACATGATAATCAATCTCAATTTGCAGATCCCTTTTTGAAGGAAGTTCTGATCTCATTTGAGATACTTCCTCCTGAAGTTCGCTGTTTGTCCTGTTTAGGCTGGATATTATCTCTTTGGAATCCTTGAGATCTTTTTCAAGGGAAGAGTTTATGGACAGAACACTCTTGAGCTGTGATTCCATATTTTTCATGACCTGAAACATATCATTGATTGTCTTTTCAAGATCAATGGAATACATACCCTTTTTCAACAGCTCAAGCTCTTTTATTTTAGGGAATTCAACAGCGGGGCGGGAGGAGCGGGCAGAGCCTTTTTTCAATACCTCTTTAACCTGCATGTCAATATCTGAAATACGCTCTATGACCCTGAACTGTTCCGCAATTTGAGTGTCTATGTAATCTTCTTTTGTTTTCATATTAACCGTTGGCATAGCGACCCCTTTATTCTCCCTTAAGGTTATAGTAATGAGCTTTTGCAGATTTTTCCATACCGTGCATTCTGGAATAAAGCCCCTTGAGTGCTTTTATCGCTCCATAAATAGAATCATCAAGCCCCTCAATATGGGCACTCTCTTCAGGAATATCATTCTCAAGTCTGCTTATTCTATCTATCAACGCACCGGTTTCGCCCTTTATAAATCCAATATCCCGGACAGATTTTTCTACGGCATTGATACTTGATTCCATTTTGGTGGTAATTTTTTCCAGACTATCTGAAATCTCTTTTTTCTCGGAATTGTAGAACTCAATCTCATTGGTAAGACTGCTCTCTTCCGTAAGCAGTCTTATCATCTCTTTATTCTGTCTATCTGCTTCTTGTTCTGCCCGCTGTTTCTCTTTTTTCTTCTCTGCAATCCCGAATTTAAGATCATTGAGTTTCTTTGATGACAAATGATTCTTGTTTTCAAGAGTTTCAATTTTAGACTTAAGCTTTGCCCTTTCCAGAAGCATCTCATCTCTGGTCAGTTTCAAAAGATTTTTATTATTTGAAAACATTGAAAACAAAACTTTCTTTTGATTTTCCAACGTGCTTTCGAGATCATCAAGGGGGGGCTTCTGTTTTTCAGACTCGTCTTTTTTTAACATGGCTATGCACCAAATGTATTATATTTATCAGTCGCTGTTTTTTGTGATTGATAGGTATCTGTCTCTTCAGCATCTTCAACTTCAGTCTCTTCAAGCTCAACATCTTCGGCTTCAGCTATTTCAGCCTCTTCAACTTCAGACTCCTCAAGCTCAACATCTTCGGTCTCAGCTATTTCTGCATCTTCAACTTCAGACTCCTCAAGCTTAACTTCTTCGGCTTCAGCTATTTCTGCCTCTTCAACTTCAGACTCCTCAAGCTCAACATCTTCGGCTTCAGCTATTTCTGCATCTTCAACTTCAGACTCCTCAAGCTTAACTTCT
>JADGBP010000341.1 GCA_015231395.1 Desulfamplus sp.
CAGATTCAGAGACGGTTTTAGATTCAGATTCAGATACGATTTCAGATGATGTTTTAGATGCGATTTCAATTACTTCAGATTCTATTGACATCAAAACAGGTTCAGACTCGAAGGATATGTTGAGTGCCGGTTCAATTTGTACGAGTTCGGATCCGGCTTCTGGTGAAATTTGAGATGAGATCTGAGGTGAAATTTGAGGTGCGGTAGTTGCAGATTCAAGTTTTTTATCTATGGTTTCAAGTTTTTCAGTAAGACCTCTATATGTATCTTGAAGCTGTATGTACTTATCTTCAAGCTGTATGTATTTCTCGCAAAGATTAAGATTGGTCAGTAACAACCGTGCATATTGACCAGATTTCTCTTTGCGGGTACTCAGCTTTTTATCAACATTATCTATTTCACTGATCATAAGCCTGACAATGCGTTCCGCGTTGTTAAGCAAATCAGTATCTTCTATTTTAAACTTGTAATGTCCAAAGGCTGTTTTTATGGTTAATACATCTTTGTTTAAATTATAACTGTTGTTTTTCACAATACTATACCATCTGACTTTTTCTATTAATCATTATTTTTGTTTTTGCCATCATTGTTGCTTTTGCCATTATTTCGGTTATTTGTAATCTCTTGGTTGAATATCATATTTTTTAATTTTGTAATTGATGGCACGCCTGCTTATATCAAGAAGTTCCGCTGCTTTTGTTTGAACTCCTTTAGACTCCTTTAGTGCTCTGATGATTGTGTTCTTTTCACTGTCTTCAATGGAAAATCCTGTATCACCTTCAGTAAAAGACCTGTTTTGAAGAAGCTGTGAACTATCAGGCTTCCCATTTTTGCGAGTTTTCTGATTGTTGCCTAATTGGAGATCTGACGGCTGCATGATATTGTTCTTACAAAGTACAATCCCAGCCTCAAGAGCGTTTCTCAATTCTCTTATATTCCCTGGCCAGTCATGTTCCTCCATCAACTCAATAGTGGCATTTGCAAAACTCACCTTAGGAATATCATGTTCCCTTGTATATCTGTCCACAAAAAACTTTGCAAAATCGACGATTTCTTCTTTTCTTTCTCGAAGAGGAGGGATAAAAAGCGTTACTACCTTTAGCCGGTAATAGAGATCCTGCCTGAAAGTGCCAGCTTCAATATCCGCGGCAAGATCCGCATTGGTGGCTGATATAATTCTGCAATCAACAATCTTTTCATGAACAGAGCCCACCTGGCGAATACTTTTGTCTTCAAGAAATCGTAATAACCTGCACTGCATTTCATGTGATATATTGCCTATTTCATCTAAAAACAGCGTCCCTTTGTCTGCCGTTTCAATCAGTCCTTTTTTATCCTTGACCGCATTGGTGAAAGAGCCTTTCAGATGACCAAACAGCTCACTTTCAAGAATACCGGCAGGAGTTGAGCCGCAGTCAACAACCACGTAGGGCTGGTCTTTTCTTGAACTATTCCTGTAAATAGCTCTGGCAATCCACTCTTTTCCTACACCGCTCTCTCCTAAAATCATCACGTTCACATTAGTAGCCGCAACTCTTTTTATCATTCGGTAAAGCTCTTGCATGGCAGAGGTTTTTCCCCAGTAAAACTCATCCTCAAATATCAGGGGTTCGTGAGAAGTCGTCGTATCGCGAGAAGCCATTGTTTTGGTGATATTAATGGCTCCTGTTTCAGATGAAGTTAATACGGTCTCCTGACTCCCATAAGACTCCCGCTGAAAAGTTCTGTCGGCAAGTACCTGACGGATTTTATTTATCAACTCTCTGCCGTCAAAAGGCTTGGAAATATAGTCAACCGCCCCCTGCTTTATTGCATGAACCGCATCAGGTATGGTGCCATAAGCTGTTAGAAATATGACTGGAAGTTCGGGCATTGTTTTTTGTATTTCAAGGAAAAGATCCATTCCACTTGTAACAGGCATTTTCATATCTGAAACAAGTAGATCAATTGGTTCTGATCTCAGTATTTTCAAGGCGTTATGGGCATCTCCCGCTTTGAATACATGAAAACCAGACGCAGTAAGCCTTGCGTCAAGAACCTCAAGGATATTCGGATCATCATCCACAATAAGTATCCGGAACTCCTCTTTCATTGGGTTGTCCTTTTGTTCTGAAGTTTCCGGTCAATGCTTTCAAGCTCAGAGATCTGATGTTTAAGAGTTTTTATTGTTTGTTCCATCTCTTCTTTTGTTTTTGACTCTTTTTTGAAAATGGCATTTAGAAGTTTGATTTTTTCATTCTGCTTTTTCACAACATTGCTAAGGGTTTTGATTTTCGCGTCCTGCTCTCTGATAAGACGGTCAAGTCTTGTGTTTATCTGGTTGGTCTCTTTTACAATGGAGTCAATCTCCCGCATGGTGTGCATATCGTTGATAGCACTGAATCCTTTGAATTCCCCCTCTTTGTCTTTAACAAGGTCTGTGATGTTAAGCACAGCCTGTATAATAAGCCGAGGATTTTCATAATACATTGGAATCTTGTGGGATGGCTTCCAGTGCGTAAGCATCTCTGTTGCCTCAATAAATTCAGCGTCACTCTCTGCAGTTATCAGTTTTGTACACGCAAGATTGTAAATAGCTGTATTTTTGTTGCGCGGATTTTTGCTGTTACTTATCACCTTTTGGAACAGAGTCTCTGCAAGCTGGTAATTTCCCTGAATAAAAGCATCTTCACCTGCTTCAATTATTTTTTTATCAGAATGAAGCTTATCATCCAAAGACTTGAGTACAGAGCATCCAGTGTTACTTGTAAATAGTGATAAAAGAAGAAAAAACTGAAAAATTTGATATAGCGAAGCATATCTTCTTGTTTTGAATATATTGTTATTCAGGCATTTCAATCCAGCAATAATTGCAGCGAAGCTGTTTATTTGATAATTTACAAATTTTAATCTAACAATAAGTGCAGCGAAGCTGCTTATGTTCTTATTCATCTTTGATTCAGTTAACTCCTGTTTCTGTCGGCAGGGTGAAAAAGAATGCACATCCTTTATCACTGTTATTCTTCATATAAATTGTTCCTCCGTGGTTATGTATTATTCTTTTGGAAATATTCAATCCAAGACCAACACCATCCATGTGGGTTCTTATCTCTTTGCTTCTGTAATATTTCTTGAAAACAAGGGTCTGTTCCTCTTCAGGAACTCCTGG
>JADGBP010000342.1 GCA_015231395.1 Desulfamplus sp.
CTCTCTGCCAGAGATTTGACGTTATTTTCTGATATAGGCTTGAGGTTACTCTCTGCCAGATGCTTGATATCACTTTCCATCATAGACTTGAGTACTCCCCGCTCATCCATACCTGCATAGCAAAGTTCTCCCACAAGTTCCGCTCCCAGAGCATCAAGAAAATATCTCGCAGTCAGTCTGATACCGTCAAAAAGAGTGGGTCCCTTTGTGGCACCTACAGAAAGCAGAACCGCTTTCCGGTGAGTCGATTTAGGGTCATTTTGCTTGAATATGTATTTCCTTGACCACAGAGTCTGACTCCTGTCAATTATCACCTTCATACGGGCTGGAATGCCATAAAAATAAACCGGAGTGGCAAGGACAATCAGATCAGCTTTTCTGAACAATGGAAAAATATCATGCTCAAACGAATCCTTGATAGAGCAAAAACCCCTTTTATCACAGTGACCACATCCGATACAAGGTTCGTAATCTGTTTTTGAGGCATATATTGTGGCTGTTTCAAAACCTCTATCTTCAGCCTGTTTCAGAAACATGGAGAGTAGATAATCACTGTTCCCCTTTATTCTTGGGCTTGAACTTAATCCTAAAACAAACATGATATCCTCCGATATTTTATAAGATTCATAAAAATGGCTTATATCCTCTAAAATAAAAAGATAGAGAATCTAAGCCATTACAAACCACAAATTATATCAACTAATCTATTAAAATCAATTTCACAAGATAAATCAGTTATTCTATTCCAATCAATTCCACTTCAAAAATCAGAGTGGAGCCAGGAGCAATCGATCCGCCTGCACCACGGTCTCCATATGCGAGATCCGATGGTATATAGAGCATCCATTTTGAGCCAACCGGCATAAGCTGAAGAGCCTCTGTCCAACCTTTGATAACACCGCCCACCTGAAATGTCGCGGGCTCCCCTCTTTTGTATGAGGAGTCAAATTCTTTTCCATCAATAGTGGTGCCTTTATAATGGCACTTAACTTTTTTGTCAGCAGTGGGTTTTGGACCTTCGCCTTTTGTTATAATCTTATACTGCAAGCCGCTTGGAAGTGTGACCACTCCCTCTTTGCTCTTGTTGTCCTTGAGGAATGCTTCACCAGCAACTTTATTGCCTTCCGCATCTTTTTTCATTTTTTCCATCTGTTTTTCCCTCATTTGATTCTGAAACGCAGTCATGGTCTTTTCCATCTCCATAATGCACTTTTTCCAGTACGATTTGTTAACAACGTTTTACAGGGAAAGGGCAAACCGGCTGTTTCAGAAGTCAAGAGCTTTGTGATCAATACAGTTGGAGGTGGATTGGGTTTTGCAACACCTGCTCAATATGTTTTTGGAATCAAGACTTATGATGAAGACCTTGGTCAGACTTTTGGACGATATTCCGTAAAAGAGGGTTTTTACCTTGTACTTCCTTTAATGGGTCCATCAACTCTCAGAGATGCTTTTGGAACTGCCGGTGATTTTTTCCTTTCGCCTGCAAGCTATATTGAATCCACTGAACTTGCTGTAGGAACATCTGCTCTGGATCAAATAAATAGCGTCTCTTTCAGAATCGGAGATTATGAAACACTAAAGGATGCCGCCCTGGATCCTTATGTAGCTGTAAAAGATGCTTATATCAAGATCAGGAGAAAGCAAATCAAGGATTAATCAAGGGCTAATAAAGAATGTTGTGATTGTTTAAGGACTAATTAACTGAGTGATATCTGAAAAGCTTCGCTGAGTCAAAAACGTGAATTTAATAATAATTAATTTAATTAACAGGAGATTGTAGATGATTGGAACAAAAACTGCCATTGCACTGCTTGCATCCGGATTGATTCTCTGTTCTGGTGCCCAGGTTTTTGCAGGGGACAAAGGAGAAAAGGCAATGACCACAGAAAAAGAAAAGATAAGTTATTCATTGGGATATAACATCGGACAAAACCTCAAAAGAGATGTTGACGTTGATCTTGATTCATTTTTTAAAGGAATCAAGGACAGCCAAGAAGGGAAAAATGCCCTTTCTGATGAGGAGATGGAAAAGACCATGACTGCGTTTCAGAATCAAATGAGGGAAAAACAGATGGAAAAAGTTTTTGAGCCCCCTTCTTAGCGGACTTGGTGTTATAAATTTATATCCTCTTGCAACCGGTTTTAATACCCAGAAATATAGCTTATCATTAAAAGAGAACATGGCATAATTAAACCAGTATAATGGATCTGCAACCAGTTGGTCTTCAGTTATAACATATTCATTACCATAAAGGTCATCGTCTGAATATCCGGAATTGTTATCAATTGAATCATCTGCAAATGCTTCTGCAAATGCTATTGAGCTTGAGATTACACTTCCTGATATTACACTTCCTGATATTATACTTCCTGATATTATACTTCCTGATATTATATTTCCTGAGATTATACTTAATGATATAATAAAAAACAGGCAAAATTTTATTTTTAATATCATCGTGCAAGTTTCTCCTTTATTTCCTGAATGATTTTATCAGGCGAGTCATTAAATCTTGTTCTGTATTGCTCCCTGTAGTTGCCCACCAGACTTACACCTTCTATCTTGACATCATATATTTTCCAGCTTCCTCCGGTTTTTTTCATCATTCTGTAGTATACCGGAGTGACAACGTTGTTGTGAAAGACATCGGTAGCAATATCAGCCCGTTCAATACCAGATTTTGTGGAATCAAGCATCTCTGTTTTTACATAGGTGATTTTAAGATCATGAAGGTTTTCATTTTCATTGTCAATTTTTGCGAGATAAGTATTTGCAATAAGTCTTGAGAACTGTTTGATAAATTCAGTACGTTGGCTCTCTGAAAATCGTGCCCAGTTTCTTCCAAGAGATCCTCTGGAAAACTCATTGAAATCAAAGATATCTTCAGCTTTATTAAACAGTGTCTCTGTTCTTATATCTTTTTGGGTTTTATCAGCTAAAGAGGGATCATTGATAACAGCGATGATGGAATTTACTCCATTTTTTAAAACAATCTCCGGTTCTAAATCAGCCGCTATAAGCCATGCAGGGGTTAAAAGAAAAATGATCAGCAATATTTTAAATAGTGTTTTCATATTTTTTATTTTTTACCTCGTTATATATTTTTGATGGAGAATATATTTTTGATGGAGAATAAAT
>JADGBP010000343.1 GCA_015231395.1 Desulfamplus sp.
GGGTTGTGGGCAAAGGTTTCGTTGTAGAAAAGCAAATATCAGGTTGTTGTGGCAATGCAGTTGAGCATCAATGGACAGAACAATGGATGGTAACCCGTAGTTACGCTCACGCCAAACGCCAGGAAAAGTCTTTTGATGAGAGAATGAAAAAAGCAGAAAAAAAGCTGTCTGCACTAAAGGCAAGGAAAGAAGAAAGCATAGATCAGTTCAGGATAAGAGCAGCAAAAATAGTACAGGATTACAAGGTTGAGAAATATTTCCGTTTTGAAGTGAAAGAATCAATAACAACAAGCAAAAAATATTTGGTAAAGGGTCGTCCTCATCCTGACAGTCCATATGAAATCGTGGAAAACAGACGGTTTTCTTTGATATTTGACAGAGACGAAGATGCTGTAGATAAGTTTCTGTTGCTTTCAGGTTGGAGAGTATATGTGACTAATATGCGTTCTGACAGGATGACACTTTCACAAAGCACGCTTTACTATCGCGATGAGTGGCTGGTGGAAAGGGGGTTTCATCGGTTTAAAAAGGGAAGCATTCCTGTGCTTCCCCTGTTCCTGCGTATTCCGGAGAGAATCAAAGGATTAATGCTACTGCTGACTATCGCTCTTCAAGTATTGACCTTGATAGAGTTTGTTTCCCGCAAGGAGTTATCCGAAAGACAGGAGAAGCTTTCAGGTCTTGTTCCAGGCAATCCGAAAATGAAAACTGATCGCCCGACCGCAGAGCGATTGCTTGCACAATTCGATAATCTACATCTTCTGATGGAAGAAAAAGGAAAGGATATTTCAGGCGTAGTGGTTGAAGGCTTGACATCTCTACAAAAGAAGATACTGATTCTTCTTAAATTACCTGAGACAATTTATGATCTATCCTTCAACTATGAAATTAATCAGGAGGCTATAAAATGAGCGAAATCCAAGTTATTAGTGGTGTAAAAGAATATATACCCTGCATATATAGCAACAACCATAACAACTAAAAGGGGTACAATTAAAGGAGTTTTAAAGACTCTTCTCTGTTTATCTTCTGGGTTTACCATCACACTATTCTCCTAATCTGAGAATTTTTCCTTTTGTTGTTCTTTTGAGCTACCATTTCTCTCAATTCTTTACCACATTTAAAGGATGGCAATCTTTTAGCTGGTATCTGAACCTGCACCTTTGTCTTTGGATTCCTGCCAGTGTATGACTCATATGGATTTAATTTTCCAACTTTTTTTTCAGCCACCAACTTGTATCAGGGGCAATCGTTCCTTTTGGAAGAGTCGGATTTTCAAGAATGAAAAACTTTCGTTTCTCCAACTCGGCTTTTTTTAGGATACCATCATGATATTTTAAAAATAGATTTTTGAAAGACCCGTCATTTTGGGCAATATTCAATCCTTTGGTGATTCTTTCTGCTGTTTTCACATTTGTTTTATTGACGAAGAAATAAACTGGATATGGATAGTAAAAAGCGTTATGAGGATCCACGACAATATTCGGGCAGCTTGCTCCGAATTGTTCAATCTCGTCCCATGCTTCATTTATTCCTCTGGGAAAAAAATCAAAACGTTTGGCTTCCAGTTTTTTGAATAATAATTCGTAGCTCGTTGATTTATCAACTTTGATGTCGTTTGCTGTAAGAATAGTTATATCCGCCCAGTGCATATCAAAACCGGCTGTAAATTTTGATTTCAATTCATCAATGCTTTGTATTGCGGAAAATGCAGCAAGATTGTCTCTATGTATCAGAAATACACGGTAACCGAGAATCCCTTTGAGAATAGGAATCCGAATCGGCAAAAATTTTTGTTCCCGCTCTTCGCTCGTAGGCAAAAAGGCAATATTCACGAGTTTGTCTTCTTCCATAAATTTCAAACCGCGTGCTTGCGTCATTTTTTCTGTTGTCGGCTCAAGAGAAAAATGACCATATTCTTGTTCTGTTTTTTCCAGAGCAAGCCGAAGCAGTTCTATGCGATAGTCATAGCGATGATCTATTTGAAAATACTGAAGGATTAGAGTTTCGGAAAAGCTGTTCACCGATACGAGTAGCATTGCTGCCGATAATGCAAAAACTATTCTTTTCATTTGTGCCTCCTTTTTAACAATAAGCTCACCAACCACACCTGATAAACTCCAGAAGAGCATTCCGCAGGGTAGCCGGGAGATTGAGACTTGCATCTCATAAGGCTCCAAGCATTGATAATGTTCATTTAAAAAACCCGGCTGTTTTGGTTGGTAACGTTTGGCAAAGTAATCATACCATTGCGGGTCATAAGGGTTTGCACCCGCTATTAAAGGATATTGATCCGGTTTTGAGAACATAGGCAGCTTTGCTGCAATTATTGTTGAATTGAAATTCCTGAATAACAAAATAGTGATCTGGCTGGATGATTATCAGGATGGGCGAGTGCGTTTTTAATGGAACTTAGACCCAAAAAATATCTATGGGATAAGATACATCATAGCCAGCTTATTAAAATAGTCATAATGAGCATAGCAATTTGACACTATTGACAGTATCTGAGATTCTTTAGTTGCTATTATATACTGTAGGAATTTTTTTCTTGACAGTATCTTTTTTAAATACTTTTATCTCAAAATGAAGTTCCCAGCCGCAAGCGGCGGGGTATGAACCCGAGCTTCGCAATCAAGAATCAAAATGTCATAACCCCATAATAGTCAGGGGCGATTATCTGCTATAGTCAGATTGCATTTAGAACTGATCGTATGAAATGAGATTATTAATATGTTTAGCAAACATTTATGACAGTCAAAAAGTGTGGGAGAGAAAAATGGGATTTCGTTTTAGAAAATCAATAAAAATAGCTCCGGGGTTAAAGCTCAATTTAGGAACACGAGGAGCAAGTCTATCAGTTGGTGGTCCTGGTGCAACTCTTAACTTTGGAAGTAGCGGTGTGAGAGCTACTGTCGGTATTCCCGGTACTGGTATTTCATATACTGAGAAAATCAGTGGGACATCCGGAAGCCAATCAAGTCGAAGTTCACATAATTCATCTGTGTCGTCTTTTCCACAAAGCATAAGTGCCTCCTGGAGAATCTCTAATGATGGTAATGTTGAATTATTAGATAATAACGGCAATCTGCTTCCGCCTAAAGTAAAGAAACTGATTGTTGAACA
>JADGBP010000344.1 GCA_015231395.1 Desulfamplus sp.
TTACTACAGGCTTGCCCATTGTAATTGTGCCGGTTTTATCAAGCACAATACTTTTAAGTTTAGCCGCCTTTTCAAGTGCTTCACTTCGTTTGAATAAAATCCCGTTTTCAGCACCTTTTCCTGTTCCTGCCATAATGGCTGTCGGGGTTGCAAGCCCAAGTGCACAGGGGCAAGCAATCACCAAAACCGCAACCATGCGAATCATTGCCGGTACAAATTCTCCGGTTGTTGTCCACCAGACAGCAAAAGTGATAATGGCTATAACAATGACTGTTGGCACAAATACCGCAGCAACCCTGTCCGCAAGAGCCTGAATTGGTGCCTGGCTCCCTTGAGCCTCCTGAACCAGACGGATAATCTGTGCAAGAGCAGTATCTTTGCCTACATGCGTAGCCCTAAATTTGAGGAGTCCATGACTATTTACCGTGCCTCCGGTCACTTTATCGCCTTTTTGCTTGTCAATGGGTATTGGTTCTCCGGTTAGCATTGATTCATCAACGGTGGAAAGACCTTCCACAATGATACCATCCACCGGAATCCTTTCCCCCGGGCGAATCACCACTATATCGTCTATTTGAAGCTGAGAAATCGGCACTTCTTTTTCTTTGGGAGAAAGGGTTCCGTACCCTTTCAGTATGTTGGCAGTTTTTGGCTGGAGTGCTATAAGTTTTTTGATTGCAGCACCGGTTTTCCCCTTGGTTCTTGCTTCTAAAAGTTTTCCAAGTTTTATCAGAGTGATAATCAAGGCAGAAGTCTCAAAATAGACATGAAGACCGGAGGAAGGCAATAACAGAATAGCGATAGAATAGAAATAGGCTACAGATGAGCCGGAAGCGATAAGTACATCCATATTCGCACTTTTGCTTTTCAGACTCTTGATTGCCCCGACATAATAATCCCAACCGGTATAAAACTGAACCGGCGTGGCTAACAGAAAAAAGAACCAGTTGACCCAGGGTGCGTGGCTCCAGTGACCCACGAGTCCAAAATCTCGGGACATGCTCAAAATAAACAAGGGTAAGGCAAATACAACTCCTATTATGAATTTTCTGGTTTGATTAAGGATTTCGGCGTCTCTTTGTGCTTCCACAGCTTCTTTTTGTTCTTCGTCATCATCTGATGTAACCACTTTAAAACCAAGGTCATGGATTTTGCTTACGATGGTCTCAAAAGTGATTTTTTCAGGGATAAAAGATATTACCGCCTGTTCAACAGCAAAATTGACATTGGCACTGTTTACCCCGTAAAGGTTCCCAACATTTTTCTGTATATTCATGGCACAGTTAACGCAGTTCATGCCGGTGATTGGAAGGGTGACTTTTTTTTCGCTCATAATATTTATCTACTATTCCTTATATTTCGCTTTTGGAAAGCAATATTTTGCGTTAGCAAGCGTTAAGAAGTAAACTAACGCTTGCAATAAATCTGATTTCTTATTATTCATATTCCACCTGTGAGATACTTTATTATCCATTGGCGAATATGCTTGGAAATCAAATCATTAATATAGCTTCTGCGTCAGTTCCAAAACCTGCCGCTAACTGGGTAGGGGTGGAGTCATCTGAATCTGCTAAAGTTGCACAGTGGCTGCGTGATGTCGAGCCTGCTGACAATGACTCGTCACATTTTTCAGTTATAGGGCTTCAGAAGTTCAGTGGACTTGGCAATATAGCTGACAATGTTATCTCTACTCAAGGAATTTCAGCTTTTTATCAAAACAGCCAAGCTGTGCTGGATGCACAGAATATATAGACTTCCAGAAAAATATTTCTGCATTCTCAATTTTGAAGGGCAACCACAAAGGATTGCCCCTACAGTGCTCTTGCCAATTTAATTATCTGGAAAACTATAATTGTCACGTTGCGAAAAAGCCTTGAAATCAAGGTGAGTCTGTCGTATTGCAAGAAAGTCTTGAAATCAAGGTGAGTCTGTCATGTTGCGAAAAAGTCTTGAAAGAAGCGGGGAAAAGCTGCCACGTTGCAAGAAATTTTTGAAAGAACGGGGGAAGGCTCTCGCGTTGCAAGAAATTTTTTGAACGAAAAGCAAGTTAGGAGGCAATATATGGAAAAACATTTTATGATCACTGTCTCTGAAGATAAAAGCTGTTTGTATGCCGCCAAGTTTGCAGGTTATTTTTTTTCAGACAGGCAAAATATAAAAGCAACGCTCTTCAATACTGCTCCCAAACCGCCAATATTATGGGGCAATGAACGCTCTCTTGAAGCAGATATTGAGCAGCAGGAACAGCTTAGACAAATCCACGCCAAAAGCCAGTCATCTCTGGAAAATGTAAAAAAAATGTGTGTAGAATTGGGATTCTCTCCTGACAATGTGAATACAAAACTTAAAGACAGGTTGTTCTCAAAGGTCTCGGATATCATTCAAGAAGGAGAAAAAGGGCAATATGATGCCGTTATTATGGGTCAAAGAGGCTTGTCCATGCTTGAAAAAATTTTTGATGAGAGCATCAGCGAAGAGATATTTCAACAGTCCTTCACTTTTCCTTTATGGTTGTGTCGTTCAGCCGATCCTGCCAGAAAAAATATCCTTCTTTATGTTGATGGTTCAGAGACATCT
Organism: Desulfamplus sp.; assembly: GCA_015231395.1. Taxonomy (GTDB): domain Bacteria; phylum Desulfobacterota; class Desulfobacteria; order Desulfobacterales; family Desulfobacteraceae; genus Desulfamplus. The sequence continues at coordinate 2,578 of JADGBP010000344.1, forward strand.
TACCGCATGGCAGATCATGTAGGCTTTATTCTTAATGGTGAAACAAAACATAGCGTGACCATTCTCATAATGGATGAAAAGGAAATAGCCAATCGTGTTCTTGCCAAAACCATTGAACATCTCCTTTACAATGACTTTCCAGAAGAATTAATTGACACATGGATTATTGAAAAAGGGAATTTAGCAAAGATTATTATGGAAGAAGTGGATAAAAAGAATTATGCTGTAGTTGCTCTGGGCAGATCTGGTGGGGAAACCAACCCGTTAAAAAGAATTTTCAAGGGGGAAGTCTGTTATACGTTGTTCAAGGAGATAAAAGATGCGGCATTATGGGTCTGTTATTGACATCAAACAAATTTTATGTTTGTCATGTTTGATGTTCATGTTTGATGTTCATGTTTGATGTTCATGTTTGATGTTCATGTTTGATGTTCATGTTTGATGTTCATGTTTGATGTTCATGTTGTTGATAGTTGATAGTCGTATGTTTAATGATTAATGTTTACCGTTCAATTTTAAGGAGCTATTTATGAATTTT
>JADGBP010000345.1 GCA_015231395.1 Desulfamplus sp.
TTATAGCAAATTATAAGATTTAATAATTTTTGATTGCAAAGTGGCATCTTTCATATCACCCCCAAAGTAGTTTACACTTTTTTTGAGGCGATTCCTGAAAATAGGGTGTTTGCTTAAGAAAGTGTAAGCTGGAAAATGAAAGATGCCTGCAAAGTTTTTGGTTTCAACAGCTTGAAATTTTATGAGGTCTAAGATTCACTTCACAGATATTCCATTTTTTAAGGTATTGTTATTATTATATATTAGTTAAAATTTAAAAAAGAGATAATGGAGAATGATAATGCGGGATATTAAAGTAAAAGAGTTAATGGTGCCGCTTTCTGACTATGCTGCTGTTGATGAAAATGCCGCAATGTTTGAAGCGGTTCTGTCGTTGGAAAAAGCTCGTGAAAAGTTTGATCCTAACAAATTAAGACATAGAGCAATTCTTGTAACAGACAAAAATAAAAAAGTAGTTGGTAAGATTGGCTATTTAGATTTTCTTGAGAGCCTTGAACCAAAGTACAGAGAGATTGAAGAACTGTTACTAACTATGAATAAAACAATTGAGTCCAAGTATAACCTTGGAACAGCGTTTACTTCTGAAATGATACACTCACAGATTAAGACACATTCTCTGTGGGAGAAGCCGCTCAACGATTTGTGCAGTAAAGCCTCAAACAGCCATGCCAAAGATTTTATGTATGTCCTGAAAGACTCTGACTACATTAATGATGAAGCAACATTAGATCAGGCTGTCCACCAGTTTATATTGACTCAAGTCCAGTCTCTGCTTGTTAAAAAAGCTGATGATACTGTCGGCATTCTTAGGTTGAGCGATGTTGTTGAGACTTTATTCGGGCTTGTAAAAGAGTGTAAAATTTAAATAGCAGTTATATATTGATAAACGGTCATGACCGGATTTCGGTCACCCCGGAGTATGAAAACAAGATGTGTTTTCATGGTAAACACTCATGGCAATTTTTTTTTTGCCACCCCCGAAGATGAAAAACAGAATGTGTTTTCACGGTAAAGTTAAATTTAAAAATATTGTTGTATAGCTGATTTTAGCTGTAAATTGTTAAACACTGTTTATTAAATTAAACTAATATTAAAATAATTTTATTAAAGGAAACTCAAATGGTAGCAATGGTGAAAATGAGAATCATGCTTGTAGATGATGAAGAGAGGTTTCTTCAAACCTCGCAGAAAATGCTGATTAAACATGGTTATGATGCAATGGTTGCTTCAAGTGGAGAAGAGTGTCTTGTAAAACTTGAGCAAGAGCTTGTGCATGTCATAATTCTTGATGTAAAAATGCCGGGCATGGGAGGCATTGAAACTCTAAAGCAGATCAAACAGAAATATCCCATGATAGAGGTTATTATGCTTACTGGCCACGGGACAGCAGAATCTGCTGTAGAGGGTCTTAAGTCAGGTGCAACCGACTATCTTACTAAACCAGCAAATATTGAAGATATTGTTGCGAAAGCAGAGGAGGCATTCAGCAGACACCTTGCACTGGAAGAGAAAATCCGGCTGGTTGAAGCTATAAAACAGGCACACATATAATTTTAATATCAAGGTAATTTAAGTTTTAGAAAAGTTGTAGAAAAGTTGTAGAAAAAGTTTTATTTAATTATGAATTAAGGTTAAAAAATATAACAATTGAGATTCGCTCTAATAAAGTGAATCAGCAACTATTAAAATTAAAACTTGGAGTCTCTTTATGGCTGAAGTTGAATCAATTAAACCACCGGCAAGCACCCGGTCAATCGTTATAAAAGTAGTAATAGCTTTAGCATTGGGTATTGGGATAATGCTGCTTCCCAGACCCGTTAATCTTCCACCGGAAGGACAACGGCTGTTGGGACTGCTGATTGCAGTGGTATTTCTCTGGGTAAGCGAGGCGGTGCCGATCGGTGCTACAGCTCTTGTAGCTGCTGCTGGCATGATTCTTTTAAAAATACAGCCGGCACAGGCTGCATGGGCGCCTTTTGCAAGTCCGGCAGTAATGTTTGTTCTGATGGTCATCATGTTTGGTGTGGTTTTGAACGAAGTGGGGCTTGCCAACCGCCTTATGTACTATCTGCTCAAAATTGCAGGTACAAAAGTCAAGCGGCTGAGTCTGATTTTGGCAATTGGCTGCACAATGACCTCAACCGTTTTCCATGATGCAACAATTACAGTCATCATGGTTTTTGCCTTTGTGCCTGTATTTATGGCAATGGGGATGAAACCGGGTCAGGGGCATAAACTGCCCATGTTTTTTATGCTTCTAATTCCTCTTGCTGCTTCTGCTGGAGGATTTGGAACACTACTGGGAGGAGGAAGATGCCCCCTTGCTGTTGAAATTCTTCAAAAATTCAGCAATGGAAACCTGTCTATCGGCTTTTTAGAATATATCGTCATCGCTTTTCCTATCTCTATTCTTACTGCTATAGCTACATGGGCTATCCTATGGATATTTATTCGACCTGAAGAGAAAGAGCTTGTCGGAGTTTCACTTGAAAACCCTGGACCAATGAGTAATGCGGAAAAGGGTATTCTTGTAATATTTATCATAACATTCACACTGTGGTTTATGGGTGATTTAACTGGTTGGCATTACAGCGTGCCGGCAGCCTTTGCTATTTTAGGTTTCTGTGCTCCTGGATGGATAAGTTTTAGAACTATATGTGATAAATTTCCGTGGGAGTCATGGATTGTCTTTGGTGCCGGTGTATCGCTTGGCAACACTATGCTCGACAGTGGTGCAGGACGCTTTCTTGCCGAAGTTTTTCTACCACTTCTAAGCGGTAAACCAATGTTTGTTGTATATTATGGCATGGGCTTTTTTGGCTCATTTCTCTCAAGCATGATGTCTAACTCTGCTGCTGTTGCACTTATGTTGCCTATTATGCTGCCAATGGCAGAGATGATGAATTTATCTCCCAAAGTGGTAACAATGATAGCGCCGATCAGCACATCGTTTATCATGCTCGTGATTGGATGCCCGCCCACCATTATCGCGTTAGGGGCAGCACCTACAAGAAGTTTGCAACCATACCCTGAAGGTAAAAATAAAGGGCTTTACCCAACTATTATGATAAAGCCTTAATATTTTTTTTACCACAACACTTTTAAATATTTGT
>JADGBP010000346.1 GCA_015231395.1 Desulfamplus sp.
AAATTGAAGATCTTTTTCAAGTATTCCGGAGTTAGTAATAATATCGGCTGTGTAACCGGACATGAACAAAATTTTTATTTCAGGCTTTAATAGCTCGATCCTCTTTGCCAAATCCTTGCCGTTCATTTCCGGTAACACAACATCTGTGAGCAGAAGGTCAATTGGAGAGTTGTAGTTTTTGACAATTTTAATTGCTTCCATTGGTGTATTTGCAGATAAAACCTTATATCCGAACTGACTCAGAACATCCTCACTTAGTTCCAAGATAGCTTTTTCGTCCTCAACTATAAGAATGGTCTCATTGCATTTGATGTCAGTGTCAGTTTGGGTTTCAGTGTCAGTTTGGGTTTCAGTGTCAGTTTGGGTTTCAGTGTCAGTTTGGGTTTGAGTTTCAGTTTGAGTTTGTAGATGTGATTCACTTTCTGTCTTGACAGCTTCCTGTGTCATAGGCAGATAAATCTTGAAAGTGGTTCCTTGGTTTGGCTTACTGTAAACATTTATGATTCCCCTGTTCTGCTTGACAATCCCGTAAACCGTAGCCAAACCCAGCCCCAGCCCTTTGCCGAGATCCTTGGTTGTGAAAAACGGCTCAAAAACATTGTCAAGTGCCTCAGGCTCTATCCCCTTTCCATTGTCGCTAATAGATACCATTGTGTATTGACCAGGAATTACTTCTTCGTATCCTGCACATTTAGCCTCATCCAAAGTGACATTCTCTGTTTCAATAGTGATCTTGCCTATTTCTCCGGCAATGGCATCTCGGGCATTTATACTCAAATTTACCATGACCTGAACTATCTGGGCAGGGTCTATATTGACCGGCCACAGCTTGTGCCCTGGTATCCATACCAAATCAATATTTTCACCAATAAGCCGTGCCAGCATTGTAAGCATTCCGGACAATATGTCGTTCAAATCAAGAACCTTGGGTATCGCGGACTGCTTTCTTGCAAAGGTGAGCAACTGCCTTGTCAGATCCGCTGAATGTAAAGCTGCTTTTTTGATCTCTTCAAGATGTTTATTTGTCGTCAGATTTCCATCTGACTGGATTAAAGCCAGCTCGGAATGACCCAGAATAACTCCAAGCATATTATTAAAATCGTGGGCAATTCCTCCGGCAAGACGACCTATGGACTCCATTTTATGAGCGTGTCTAAGCTGGATTTCAAGTCGCGTCTGCTCACTTATATCTGTCAAATTTACCACCATTCCGGATGATTCATAGTTTGAATCTTTGAAAATGGCGGCACTTATATATACATTAATGGTATTGCCCTGTTTGGTAAGTCTCCGGCTCATAAACCGGACAGGTTTGCCCAGACAAAATATCTCATTTATCTTGGCTAATGTTAACTCTTTTTGATCCTCGGGAATAAATGGAATATGTTGTCCTTTTACCTCATCATGGGACCAGCCAAAGACCTCGGTAAACGCGGGGTTCAGATAATTTGGAGCTCCTTGCATGTCATAGACCACCACGGGGTTAGGATTGGCTTCCAGAATGGCTTGCAGTCTTTGCTCGCTCGTCCGAAGGGACTCTTCCGCCTGTTTTCTGTTTGTGATATCCAAAGCAGTAAACATAATACCGGCAGAGAGATCATTTAAATCAAGAGGAGTGGAACTCATCAGAATATTGAGAATAGCTCCATTTTTATGTTTAAACCGAGTCTCTACAGTCCCACGCCCCTGAATGCTGATCTGTCTGTATTTTTCCCTGCCAACATATTCATAATCTTCATCCGAAGGGTACAATATTCTGCTATTCTTTCCAATAAGCTCATCTCTTGAGTAACCGATCATGTTGCATATATAGTCATTAACCTCAACAAATATCCTGTTTACCACAAGCCCTATGCCTATGGGAGCCACACGGAAAATACTTGTCATTTTTACTTCGGATTTTCGTAATAATTCTTCAGACTCTTTACTTTCAGCCTCCGCTCTTTTCTTCGCGGCAATTTCTCTCTGCAACCGTCGATTCCATCTGAAAAACAGAGTGAATAAAACTGCAACACCCAAAACTGCCACCAGAGACCATTGCCAAACCAGCCTGACATCCACGCCAGGTTCGTATTTGACACTGATCCATTTTTGGGAAATCTGTTCTTTTTGTTCTCTGGAGATTGATGCGATTGCCTTTTCAATAATACCTTGAAGAATAGGCCAGTCCTTGCGAACTCCCATTGTCAGTTGAACACCGTTCCAATTTACTGAGCCTGAGCTTCTAAGATTGGTTAAACCGTTTTTCTGGATAAAATAACTGGCAGCAGCCAGATTTATAATGCACGCATCAGCCCTGCCCAGAGATACGGCTTCAAGATTTTCTTCAACTGTTTGGGTAAAAACATAGGTTAGATTAAGGTTTGAATAATCTTTTTCAAGCTTGCCGTAATCAAACAGATGTTTGACTACGGCGACCCGTTTACCCCCAAGCTCCTTAATGTCGCCGACAATGGGAGCGTCTTCCCGAATGATGATAACCAGAGGATAGGAAAGATATGGCTCAGTGAAAAGGAGAAACTCTGAGCGTTCAGGAGTTTTGGAAAGACATGGGAACAGATCAATCTGACCTGACTTTCCCCGATCAAGTGCATCATCAAAGGTAATATCAAAAATGACCTGCATTTCTACACCGAGCTTTTCACCCAGCAGGTCAACGTAATCTGACACCATGCCCAGAAACTGGTTTTTTCCATCTTTTTTTTCTACCCACATGAATGGCGGGAAAGCGATTCCGACACCAAGTCTAAGAACAGGGTGTGCAGTCAGCCATACTTTTTCTTCTTCGGTAAACGAATCCAATAACGGGGGGACATCGATAGCATCCGATAACGGGGGAGCATCAATAGAATCCGACAACGAGGGAACATCGGCAGAATTAGATAATTCGGAAGCATTGGCAGAGTGCGATAACGGGGGAATCGCGGCAACTATAGTTTCAAAAAACAGAAGGAATAAGCATATTAAAAAAACAATCTTTCCATGAGTCATCTTTCCATGAGTCGGTTTTTTTGATAAAAAATCCATATTGCGACCTCTTGCGACAGATTTATTTTTATTTTTACTCAGGATTTTCAATCCCGCAACAATTGCAGCGAAGCTGCTTATGTT
>JADGBP010000347.1 GCA_015231395.1 Desulfamplus sp.
TTTTCCTTGTGGCACTTATTGCAATCAGTTGCCGCAACTGTCTCAATCTTCATTTTTTGATGGCATGTAATACACTGTCCATGATACGCACCCTTCAGACCAGGTCTGCCATCACCTTTAATTTCTGTTTTACCGTGACAGGAACCACACTTCTGCGGCTTTTCTGTAGCCGGACTGTTGTGATGACATCCCATGCACAGAGTTGTTGCATCGCCATGAAAGACTTTTGCCATGCTGTTTTTTTCAATTCGCTTTTCAATTGATTTTATAATTTTTTCATGGGGGAAGTCGGAAGCTTCATATTTGTCGGAGATATAGCCGATACTTACTTTTTCTGGTATCTTTTCGTCTGACAGTTTTTTGAAGGCTGAGTCACGCTCTTGAGCTATTTTCTTTGCGGTCTCTGATATGGCAGCTTTATCCATTGATGCCAAATTAAGTGCATCAGCATCAACACTATGGCATATAGAACAGCTCCGGTCGTAATCTGCAAAAGATTTCTCAGGCATCTGGTCATGGCAACCGGCACAGTCCGAAGCTTTTTTGTAGTCATTATGACATCCAATGCAACTCTGATTACTTTTTATGTCATGCATGGACTTTTCAAGCTTCACAAATCCACCTTTGTCGCTGCCAGTGACAGTATGACACTCTTTGCAGTTCTTCAGGCTCTCATGGTGACAAGTTCTGCAATTTTGTGTCTCTTTTTCATGATTCTGGTGATTGAACGGAACAGGATTCATCTGGTGTTTGGAAGCCTTGGTAATCTCTTCGGGAGATTTCAGGGCAGCGTCCCATCCAGTCATGATGGTCATGTCAGGCTGATCTCTTTTTATGCGGGGAACATCTTGGACTATCTGAATTTTCTTCTGTTCTTCAATATCATGACATCCCTTGCAGTTTATGGGGCCTGCAAATTTTTTCATCTCCACAAGATGGCAGTTTACGCAAGAGTTATGAGAAACATTACGCATGGAGTCAGCCTTATCCACTTTAACTTCCTTGTGGCAGTAAAAACATGAATCCTCTTTCCCCTTGTCGTAAAATATCTTTTGTGTTTTTTCATCATAGCTGTGATGACAGGCACTGCAGTTTGTTTCGTCCTGAATTTGAGAAGTGGATGTTACGTTTTGAGAAGCAGATGTTGCGTATTGAGAAGTGGATGTTGTGTCTTGAGTAGTAGATGTTACGTCTTGAGAAGTATCTGTAGCTGCTGTATTTTTTAGGTTTTTTGTGTTACTATCTTTTGTGCTACTAACAATAGCTTTTGCTTTTTCATGGCGGTTGTGAAGTGATTTATCAAAGGCTATGGCATTCCATGTTGATTCTATTCCTGACTTGGTATTATGACAATCTCTGCACTGTGCCTCAAGGGGACCGCTTTTTTTTCCTGATGCCTTTGCATCAGTATGACAGGCAACACAGTTATCATGGTAAATCGCCATGTCTGTCTGGGTACTGGTATCCTTAATACGTTTAAATTTAAAGACAAACCTGTCATTTTCCTTTAAATGACAGACACTGCAGTCATTCTCCTTCACCTGTTCAGTGTGGAGATCATGAAAAAATGTTACCGCTGGCATCTGATCACCGTCCGGGATAGCCGCAAGGTCGATTACAATACCATCGGATCTCCCTTGCTGAAGCTCTCCGACCTTGCCATACAGGCTTGTCTGCTCCAGAAAGAGAAATACAAGGAAGGTTGTGCAGCACACACACATCAACCTCAGAGATAATGTTTTTTTAGACATGGTTAATTCCTCTTGTTGAATCATGAAAATTGTCTGTTTGATACTTGAATCATATGATTAGGAACATTCCCCCCCCCTCAGAACATGAAATCAGAACATGAAAGAAATCAAAACATGAGATATGAGATCTGAGCATGAGATGAGAGAAAGATCAGTTAACTTAAAGATCAGTTAACTTATTGATCTATATTGCACTTGATCCAAAATTAGAAGGAAATATCATCTAAAAATGGAAGAAAAGCAGCTAACTGTTATCATATAGTTTAGTATATCCATACTTTTGTAGTATGGAATATACCTTTAAAAGAGTTGCAGAACCTTGTCAATAAAAAACCATTGAAAAAAAGGCATTCTTGTATGCTACCTTAAAATATGTTGTGGCTTTTTTTGATGAATCTGTCTGAAAATAGTAGAGATAAATTCAAAAAATGGGCATTATTCATTTTGCTTTAAAACTTGTCGATAACTGATAGTTGGTAGATAATTGATAGCTCATTCCAATTGTCAATAGCTCATTCCAAATCCAAGCTCCTGAATAGTCAATCAAAACGCTTCAAGAGTTATTTTGCAACAAGTATCTTTTTATAATTAATGTAATATCTTCTAATGGTATAAAAAAAAAACTTGATTTATTATTTGTTAAGTAATACTACTTGCAAAGTAAGCTTTAAATGAAGGTATCAGTGATGAGTATCTCGTATTACTGGACTGGAGAGGGCTTAGTATTGTAAGGTTTCGTTCTAAAGGGAAGATCCATTTGTGAAAGTGGCAAGAACCTTGAGTTTGGAACTATATTATTTATTTATTTTTGAGGAGATTGTCAAAATGGCAGATGGAATTGTAAAATGGTTTAATGATTCAAAAGGTTTTGGTTTTATTGAGCAGGAAAACGGACCAGATGTATTTGTTCATCACACAGGTATTAATGCAACTGGTTTCAAATCTCTTAACGAAGGAGATCGCGTTAAATTTGATATTGAACAGGGACAAAAAGGACCTGCTGCAGTAAATGTTACTGTTGTGTAATAAAGATATTCTATGATATCAAGAGTGATATTAAAATTTCATAAGTTTGTAATTTAAAGTTTTATACTTCAATAACATTACTTATAAAACAGATCACTTCTAAAATATAGAACTACCATTTTAAGCACCTTTGATTCTTGTAAATCAAAGGTGCTTTTTTTGTTACTCAGAAATTTCCAATTTTTACTTAAAATTATAAAAAAATCATAAAGATGCAAATATATTTTTTTCTGTAAAATCTAAAAAAATAATCTTTCTTATTTATACTTTACCAAGGTCATGCTACATTATCGAACATTTATAAATTTGCAAAAAAATTG
>JADGBP010000348.1:0-1839 GCA_015231395.1 Desulfamplus sp.
AAAAAAAGGGGGATCGGAACAGTGTTGGAAAATAAATTACCTGAATATTATTCTGATGTTGAAAAATGTGTTGATGATCTGATTGCAAAAGTCGGAAAAACAATTGTACTTGCTGCTCCTTTGGCACTTGCAAAGCCAAATCATATTATAAACGCACTTTACAGGAGAACCAAGCTTGATCAAACCCTGCATTTTACCTTGCTTACTGCAGTATCGTTAGAGAAACCCACATGGTCGAGTGAGCTTGAAAAAAGATTCATGAAACCACTGGTGGAGCGTATCTGGGAGGATTTTCCTGATCTAGAATATGTCCTTGACATGAGAAAAAAACAGACTCCACCCAATTTTGTCTTAATGGAGTTCTTTAACAAAGCCGCCGGTTGGATGAGTAGTGCTCATGCTGCCCAGCACTATCTTGGTTCAAATTACACCCATGCCATCAGAGACGCTGTTATAAATGGCTGCAATGTATTGGCACAGCTTGTAGCAAAAAAAGAGATTGATGGAGAAACTTTCTTCAGCATGAGTTCCAATCCAGATACCCATCTTGATGGGGGTCGCATGCTCAAAGAAGCCAGAGTCAACGGTAAAAAAGTTGCAGTCATTGCCCAAATTCATAATGACATGCCTTTCATGTACGGCGATGCCGTAGTAAAACCAGATTTTTATGATATGGTTGTTGAGAACCCGGATTATCATTTTAAACTCTTTGGAGCACCCAAGGAGTCGGTTAACACAGTGGACTGGATGATAGGAATGCATGCCAGTGCTCTTGTGAAAGATGGTGGTACTATTCAGGTTGGTATAGGTTCATTGGGAGATGCGATTGTCGCCGGTATTGAGATGCGTCATAAACACAATGATATATATAAGGACTTTGTCAATAATTCAGGTATTTATACAAAATTCAAGGAATTTATTGATGCCACAGGCGGCATTGATGTCTTTGACAAAGGACTCTTAGGGTCTTCGGAAATGCTTGTTGACAGTCTTATTGAGTTGTTCAAGGCGGATATTATTAAGAGAAAGGTATATGAGGATGTCCGGCTTCAAAAAGTGATCAACGACAATGAGTTCAGTGAAAATCAGGTAGCGGAGATCTTCAGGGAAATTGTCAAAAGAAAACTGATTCATACTCGAATCAAAAAAAGTGAGTTTGAATTTTTCAAGCACTTCGGAATCTTTAAACCTGAATTGACTTATGAAGACGGCTGTGCTGTCATGGGCAATAAATCCTATCCGCTTGATATGTCCAGCAGCGAAAATCTTGAAGCTGTTGTCGCTTCATGTCTTGGAAATGTCCTTAAAAACGGGATTGCCCTTTATTCCAGTTTCTTTATAGGTCCGCATAAATTTTATGAAGATCTGCGTCAAATGCCCGAGGAACGTTTAAAACTTATTGATATGAGAAGTGTTGATTATGTAAATCATCTCTATGGAAACGAGGAGATAAAAAGACTTCAGCGGAGACATGGAAGATTTATCAACGCGGGTCTTATGGCTACGCTGACTGGTGCGATTGTCGCAGACTGCTTAGATGAGAACAGAATTATAAGTGGTCCCGGAGGGCAATATAATTTTGTCTCAATGGCACATGAACTGAAAGATGGCAGAGCAATTACAATGATAAGGAGCTACAGGGGAGAGAAAAAGAACGCTGTTTCCAATATTGTGTGGCAGTATGCACATACTACCATTCCAAGACACCTAAGAGATGTGGTTGTTACAGAGTATGGTATCGCTGATGTAAGAGGCAGAACAGACAGCGAAGTTATGAAACGACTTATATGCATCGCGGATTCCAGATTTCAGCAAGAGTTGCTTGACACTGCAAAAAAC
>JADGBP010000348.1:1938-3090 GCA_015231395.1 Desulfamplus sp.
TAAACCTTCACATTTAGGCGGATAGATTTAAGCAAACAATTACCTTGAATTTATTCTACTATATGATAAAGTCCCACTTGTTTTTTTTTGTAAAATTTAATGAGGCAACCCTTTTCCCTGTCCTCTTTCTTTTGAAAAAATCAGGAATTTCCTAAAAAAGCAACGTAGATTCTTTATCAATAATCTGGAGTAAATATGAGTAAAATTATTGCATTGGCTGGAAAAGGAGGGGTTGGAAAAACAACGGTTGCCTCTCTTGTATTACGATATCTTTCAAAAAATGGTTGTTCGCCTGTGTTGGCAGTAGATGCGGATCCCAACAGCAACTTAGGTGAAACTCTTGGTATGGAGGTTGTTAAAACCGTAGGTGATATTAGAGAAGATTTTATGAAAGATCCCCAGGGAGTACCTTCGGGAATGGATAAGATTGTCTATCTTGAGATGCTCATGAATCAGGTTCTCATGGAACGCAAAGAGTTTGATCTTCTTGTGATGGGACGTCAGGAAGGGCAGGGATGTTACTGCATGGTCAACAATATCCTGAACCGATTCAGTGAAGAGCTTGAAAAGAATTACAAATATCTTCTGGTTGATAATGAAGCAGGTATGGAGCATCTTAGCCGTAGAACCAGTGGCAAAGTTGACATGCTTATTCTTGTTAGCGATTATGCTTTAAGGGGTTTAAGGGCAGTCGGAAGAATCAATGAGATGCTTGGAAGCCTTAAATTGACCGTATCCCGTGTGGGGTTGGTAGTGAACAGAGCTCCTGCAGTGCTTGGCAAGGCTTTTCTTGATGAGGCAGAAAAAATCGGCGTGCAGATTCTTTGTACTATTCCGAATGATGATATTTTGCTTGAATTTGACATGGAGCGAAAATCTCTGCTGGATCTTCCGGACGATTCACCCGCTGTAATTGCCGTGGATGGTTTGATGGAAAAAATTCTTAGAACTATTGGAGAAAAATGATGGACAGACTTGACGCAATATTTGCTCCGGAATCAATCGCTGTACTGGGTGCTTCCACTCAAAAGGGAAAAGTGGGGCATGATATTTTTGCTAATATTCTCTATGGAGGATATCAGGGAACCCTTTATCCTGTTAATCCCGCAGCAAAATCAGTTTTAAGTGTCAAATGTTATAAAAGCATTACAG
>JADGBP010000349.1 GCA_015231395.1 Desulfamplus sp.
AGAATATATTGGTACTCGATGTTGCCTTTTCACAACATAATATTTCAGATGCTTGGTAGAAAAATAGTGGAACATGCAGTATTGATGGTCTCGTAAAAAGTCCTGAAATGGCATTTTAAAGCGTCAAGAGTCACCTTGATAATAACATTCTGGGGAGCACCTGCCGGCAGAATTTTTCTGTCTGTCTCCACACGGCATACTATCGTTGTGTTATCTTGAGGACTTCTTGATGGACTGTTTGACGAATCGCTTGACGGACTATTGGGCAGACTCTCTGCCCACGCACTCATTATGTCTGAAAAAATAACGGTCGAAACTGTTGGCAGTATCACGGTTGAAACAAAAAGCATGGCGACTGAGAATGTTAAAATGATAAAGGGAAATATGAAGCATTTCTGATTTATTATTTTTGCTGTTCTGCCTGTTGATACTGTTGCATCCTTCATAGTCTTTTCCTTATTAATTTATGAATTAATTTCTTAAGGTTGACGGTCTTGTAAAAACTCAAGATCCCAAAAATCGTTTAAAAGACCATAATGAATCGTATGCATAACCACCAACCAAAAATTTGCTCATCGTGATAAATCCCTTATCGCAAAAGAAAAATCAAAATAGCCAAAGTGGTAAAAAATTCACCGAATGTTATATTATTCAAAGGAGTATTCCAGATAGCAGGCAAGACAACCCCTTTTGGAACACCTCTAAAATATAATGCTCCTGCAATAATGAGAATAAGCAGTATTATTATTTTACCGTAATGATTGAGAATGAAATCTTTCATATTTTCCTTTGGGCTGGCACTAACTACGATTATCATTATCGTTGGTTTCTGTCTAATGCTATAGTTTTCCAGATAATTAAATTGGCAATCGTAGGGGCAATCCCTTGCGGTTGCCCTTCTTAAAAATTGAGATACCAAAATATTTTTCTGGAAGTCTATATGTCAACACCTTAATGGCAGTTTTTTAGCATTTGCTATTCGGGGTTTAGATATGAGGAAGAATTTAACAATGTACAGCAAGCTGTTAATTTTTTTACCATGAAAATTCATTCTGATTTTTATTATTAGTGGTGGTGTTTGGATTACGACCAGAAATGTTTAATAAAACATTATAATTTTATAACAGAGTTTTTGCTACCAAAGTCATTTGACACATAATCATCAGCAGCATCATCGTTATGCCATTCACTATCGTTGACAAGATAACGAAACTGATACTCTTTACCAGTGTCCAGCTTCAAGGTTGTCGTCCAGACTCCTTTGGTTTTTCTCAATGGATTGGCAGTGGTATCCCAGTTATTAAACTCACCAACTACGAACGCCTTAGTAGCTTTTATGTTGCTGGGTAACTTAAACGTAATATTCGCTACAGGTTTGGACTTTATCAACTTTTTAATAATCATTCTGCACTCCTTTCCATCTTTTATAGGGGGGTTGACGCTTTAAAATGCCATTTCAGGACTTTTTACGAGACCATCAATACTGCATGTTCCACTATTTTTCTACCAAGCATCTGAAATATTATGTTGTGAAAAGGCAACATCGAGTACCAATATATTCTACCAATAAGGCCTCGAGGATAAAAATGAGCAGTTTGTACCAAAATACTACGTTCTGAGTTTATATGAAACTCAAGCCAAGCTTTACCAGGCAACTTCATCTGTGCGGCTAAAAGAAGTCGTTTCCCATATATTATATCTGCAACTTTCCAGAAATCTACTGCATCACCTATTCTCAATTTTTTAGTTGATCTTTTACCCCTATTTAGCCCAACACCGCCTGAGAGCTTATCAATAATACCTCTTATCTCCCATAAAAAATCAAATGCAAACCAACCATTATCTCCGCCAAGCGAGCAAATTGATTCAAATAATTTATCTGTTGAAACTTTACCTATTGAAAATTTACGTACATCTCTAAGAACGGCACCTGCACTTTCGCCAACAACAGCAGGCGAATCAAAATCTGTAAGCTCACAACTTTTATCTCCAGAACTATCACACCAACGGCTGATAACCTGACGATTTTCCATCTCATCAATCGCAAGTTTAACCGCCTCATTAAATGGCATTGGTTTTATTGCTGGAAAATATCTTTGAGCATGATCATTTAGCAAAATGGTCTCGGATTTAAGCCCCTCAATTAGTGCTGATGCTATTTTTAACGAAACTGGAGTAAAAAGAATGAGCCAATATGATGAGAGTGTTGGGGTTAGAACTGGTACTGGAATTATAAATCTATCAAGCTCCATAACCTTTGCAGTCTCTTGCATCATCTGCTTGAAATTCATGGGATATGTGCCAATATCAACTATCACATTTCCTTCAATATCAGCAGTAATTGCAGATTCAAGATAGGCAAGAACATCATCAATAGCAATTGGCTGTGTAATGGTGTTTACCCATTTGGGAGTTATCATAATCGGCAGTTTATGGATAATATGGCGAACTATCTCAAAGCTGGCACTACCTGATCCTATAATAATTCCAGCTCTAAACCAGATTGTCTGTATCTTATCTTTACATGCACTTAAAATCTCTCCTGTTTCAATGCGACTTAAAAGATGTTTGCTTGCACTCTTTTTTTCCCCAAGCCCACCAAGATATATTATTCTTTTTACACCAGAATTAATGCAAGCATCTCTGAAATTTTCAGCACTTTTGCGATCTTTAACTGCAAAGTCGCTATTTTTATCTCCCATTGAGTGAATAAGATAGAAGGCAACTTCAATATTTTGAAGAGCATTCACAAGAGATTCAGGATTAAAAGTATCTGCTTCGATTATCTGAATTTCGCCTTGTGCCTCTTTTGCATGAATGAAAGGGTCAAGTTTATTTCTATCCCTAATCATAAGACGGATATTAATATTGTCTTTTCTGATCAACAGTTGTTTTAATCTTCTGCCTACATAGCCTGTTGCTCCAGTTATCAGTACGTTTATCTTCATAACCATGCCCGTTTTTACAATTTTAAGTGTTTATTTCAATTTAACATCTACCAACAGGAGCAAGATAGATTGTAAACTCTTCCTCACCATCAACTCCAAGAAGTTCATCACAGGCTTCTTGATGATAAGCTGCAATAGCAC
>JADGBP010000034.1:0-8493 GCA_015231395.1 Desulfamplus sp.
CAAAAAGACAATTTATTAAATAGGCAAAAAGACAATTTGCCTTTTATTTCCAAAAAAAAATCACCTTTATTTCTTATTTCAGGAACATGTGTCATTGAAAATGATGAAATAACTTATGAAACAGCTTCCAGATTAAAGCAGATCACTTCAAAATTAAATATCCCGTTTATATTCAAAGCATCTTTTGATAAAGCCAACCGATCATCTCTTAAATCCTTCAGAGGTCCAGGATTTGAAAGTGGTATGGCTACACTTAAAAATATCAAAGAAACCCTTGATTTGAAGGTCATATCTGACATTCACTCTCCTGAACAGGCTCAAGCTGCGGCACATGTCCTTGACATGATACAGATTCCGGCATTCCTGTGCAGACAAACTGACCTGATATGTGCAGCAGCCAAGACAGGTAAGCCGCTTAATATCAAAAAAGGTCAGTTTCTGTCTCCTTTTGAATGTTCAAACATAATTGAAAAAGCAAGAATATGCGGATGTACTGAGCTTAGCATTACAGAGAGAGGAACCACCTTTGGATACAACAATCTTGTGGTGGATTTCAGGTCAATTGAGATTATAAAGGAGATGGGAGTCTCCGTAATTTTTGATGCCACCCACAGCGTACAGTTCCCAGGTGGGAGTGGAACCGCATCGTCAGGCGAGAGCAGATTTGCCCCATGTTTAGCAAGGGCAGCAGTAGCTGCCGGAGCAGATGGTATCTTCATAGAAACTCACCCTGATCCTTCAAGGGCACTCTGCGACGGACCAAACTCAATTCCACTTGATCAAATGGAATCTTTGCTTTCAACTCTTATTAAAATAAGAGAAGCCATTGAAATTCCTCTTGATAATAATGTTTCTTGATATAGAATTGAAATTTCTCATGATAATCACGTTTCTTGATATAGAATTAAAACTTCTCATGATAATCACGTTTTTTAATATAAAAAGGCAAAGCTGTTAGAAAAATGAGTACTCCAAAAGAACCAGATTTGGCAAAATTAGTTATCAGTCTGTTCATGAACAACAAGGATATTCTTGAATCTGTTCTGCCTGAACTTGAAAAAGAGTTCGGTGAAATTGATATGATCAGCAACTGGTTTAACTTTGACTTTACAGACTATTACTATGCAGAAATGGGTTCTCCACTCTTTCGCAGTGTAATTACATTTAAATCTCTAATTCATCAGAGTTCACTTGCAAAAATCAAGGAGCATACCAATCTGCTGGAAAAACGATGGGAAGCCAACTCAAAAAGATCATTGAATATCGATCCAGGATATCTGCTGCTTTCAAGATTTATCCTTGCAACAGGAAAAGACTATGCACACAGGATATATATTGGAAAAGGTATTTACGCAGATCTTACGCTTATGTATAAACAAGGTAGTTTTAAGCCCCTTGAATGGACATATCCGGACTATGCTTCGGCTGAGATGTTTAATTTTCTTGAGCGGGTAAGGATTCAATATGCTGAAGATTTAAAAAAATCTCGGCAGATATCGCGGCAGATAGCAGATATCGCGGCAGATAGCAGATATCGCGGCAGATAGCAGATATCTCGGCAGATAGCAGATATCTCGGCAGATAGCAGATATCTCGGCAGATAAAGGATTAAAACCACTCTGTTTTTGAAAAATAGCTATAAACAAAACTGAAACAAAATCATAAAGCGACAAAAAATTAATTATAAAGAGACAACCCAAGAGACTATACAAATGATAAAAAGCATGACTGCCTACGCTGAGGCATCAAATATTGAGAACGGTATCCGCTGTGATGTGGAGATACGTTCATATAATAGCAGACATATCGACATTGCCCTCTATCTGCCAAGATCTTTCAGCAGATATGAGGACGGCATTAAAAAACTAATTGCCACAAAATTGTCAAGAGGACGAATTGAAATCCGCATTGCGATTGAAGACCAATCTGAAGATGCTGTGCAATATCAAGTTGATCTTCCAAAAGCACAGGCTTACTATAAAGCACTTTTGCAGTTAAAAGACCAATTCGGACTTGAATCAGAGATCTCCCTTGAGCATCTGCTGGATGTAAAAGATATTATCAAACCCGCTGAAAAACGAGAGAATGACGATGAAACGGTCTGGGCAGTGGTTTCAAAAGCTGTCAATGACGCATTGGATGGACTTGAAGCAATGCGTGCCAGTGAAGGAGACAATCTGGCAAAAGATCTTGCGGAACGTATGGATTATATAGATGATGCTTTGTCAAAGGTTGAGCACGAGGCAGCAGTCATACCACAGATATACAAGGAACGCCTGATGGAGAGAATTGCCTCTCTTATGTCCACATCTGGCAGTGACGGTATTCAAAATTTGGAACATCTTATTGATCCTGTAAGACTCTCTCAGGAAGCAGCCATTTTGGCGGATAAAAGCGATATTTCAGAGGAAATTGTGAGAGCTCGAAGTCATATAGCCCTTTTTCGTGATATTATCTCTTCACCTGAACCAGGAGGCAGAAAACTGAACTTTTTGATACAGGAGTTCAACAGAGAATTTAATACAATGGGCTCAAAATCCGGCAGGGCGGAACTATCCCATATGATAGTGGATCTTAAATCTGAACTCGAAAAAATCAGGGAGCAGATTCAAAATATTGAATAGCTATTTTTTATCATTACTCTATTTTATATACAGACATAAATCATGAAGACAGATAAACACAAGCTATACATAAAGATATAAATCATGCAACAAGAGGAATCTAAAAATCAATGCCTACTAAAAAACAGGTTAAAGTATATATGGAGCCGGAACTGCTTAATATTGGTTTTGGCAATACCGTTGTAGCGGACAAGGTTGTTATGATACTAACGCCAAATACCGCCCCCATGAAGCGTCTCAAAGATGAAGCAAAGGAGGAAAAGCGGCTTGTCGATGCGACTCATGGCAGAAAGACACGCTCCATTATTGTGACAGAGAGTAACCATGTGATACTCTCTGCCATTCAAGCAGAGACTGTTTCCCAAAGATATACAGCTCTTAAAAAAGATGAGCCAGAGGATGGAAGCTGATGACTCAAAAAATCAGACAAAGTGAAACGAAAACAGAAACGGAATTGAAACCGGAAAAAGAATCAAAAAATGAAACAAAACCAAAACCAGAATTAGAAACAAAATCAAAACCAGAATTAGAAACAAAACCAAAAACAGAATTAGAAACAAAACCAAAAATAGAATTAGAAACAGAAGAAGAGAGAAGGGATACAAGAGGGAAAATTTTTGTGGTATCTGCACCGTCTGGTGCTGGAAAAACAACTCTTTGTACAAAAATTCTGGCTCAATTTCCTGAGTTGTCCTATTCAGTTTCCCACACTACACGACAACCCAGAGCCAGTGAAAAAGATGGTATTGACTATTTTTTCATCACTGTGAATGAATTCAAAAAAAGAATAGAAGCAAATCTTTGGGCAGAGTGGGCTGAAGTACACGGCAATTTCTATGGCACTTCACTTGATTTCATAGAAGTCAATCTGTCAAAAGGAAACCACCTGCTTTTGGATATTGATGTTCAGGGTGCAAAAAAAATCAGGCAATCATTTCCCGAAGCCATTACAATTTTTATCATGCCTCCATCAATTGAAGTGCTTGAAGAGAGACTGAAAAAACGGGAAACAGACTCTGAAGAGGTGATTGCCAAACGTATTGCTAATGCCGTAAATGAAATTGCACAAAGTTCATTTTATCAGCATATTATTGTCAATGATAATCTTGAGCACGCTGAAAAAGAGCTTGCGACAATTATTGCACAGATAAGGTCAAACAAATAAGCCAAACAAGTCAAATAAATAAGCTAAGGAATGAGTCCGAAATAACTTACCCAAACTCCCCCTCTCCAGATATGGAGAGGGGGCTGGGGGGTGAGGTAAATGGGCAGGTTATTTAAAACCGGTTCCTAAACAAATATATCAACTCCGACAAAATATTGAAAAAGGCACATTTAATAACAATGATTAACACTATGTCTTCTGACAAAATATCTTCCGACAAAAAAAATATTATGGCATTGATATCCAGTCTTGCAATATGGGGAATTCTCTTTTCTGTTTTATATATCCTCCGTTCATTTTTTCTACTTATGTTTCTTACATTTGTATTTGCTTACATTCAGATCGGTATGGTTAACTATATACAACAATGGATTAAAAACCGAAAACTGCGTGTTGTTGTCACTGGAGTCACTCTACTCTGCTTTCTTATATCTGTAATGCTCTTTCTTATCCCAAGTGTAAAAAGACAGACCGAAGTATTTATAAGTCAATTTGGAACTTATATAGATCGTGTAGATCAAGAGATTATACAGTTAAGCTATCAACATACCTTTATAAAAGATTTAATTGTGCAGCTTGAACTCGCCACAGTAACTAATGGGAATACAATAGCCACAGAGAATGCGGTAACCACAGGGAATACGGTAAAGGGGAATACAATAACCAAAGGGAGTACGGTGGGCACAGAAAATACAATAACCAAGGGAAATGCAATAACCAAGGGAACTGATATGTCTGTAACTTCCGGGGAGACAACAGAGATGCTGAACAATTCGCAGGTTGAAACTCCAAAAAATTCCCCAGTTGGAGCACTGTTTCAACAGGTTATTGGTCTTGGCAATGAGACAACCGGAATCAGCAATCTAAACCAGTTACTTGAAAAATTCCGAAATATCAGCGGCAAGATTGCATCAGTCGGGTCAGCTTTTCTTCTTGCACTGCTCTTCTCTTTTTTAATTGTGTTTGACCTGCCTAATCTGACTAAACTTGTTACAGATCTGGAACAGACAAGGCTTAATTTTTTTTATACAGAGGTGGCACATAAAATCAGGGAGTTTGCCCATGTACTTGGTAAAGCTCTGGAAGCCCAACTTCTGATTGCCATTATCAACAGCATTTTAACAGCTTTTGGGCTCTATTTTCTTGGTATTGGGAAATATATCGCTTTTTTGTCAGTAATTGTTTTCTTTTGCAGCTTTATTCCTGTTGTAGGGGTTTTTGTCAGCTCTGTACCTATATGTCTTGTAACGCTTCAGACTTCCGGACTTAAATTTATGATTCTTGCTATTGTTCTCATTGTTCTTATTCATCTGATTGAGGGTTATTTTCTTAATCCCAGAATTTATGGTTCATATATGCGGATCAATCCCGTTTTGGTATTGATTATTCTCACCATTGGCGGAAAGTTGTTTCACATCTGGGGACTTATTCTCGGCGTTCCTGTATGCACCTATATTTTTGCCCATGCCATAAGAGAAAAACCGGCAGAACAAAGCTAATAGAAAAAACTAACGGAACAAACAGCGGAACAAAACTTATTATATGGTTTGTATGATTATACATAACGGATAATTCATACAAACCGCTTCATAATTTCGTTTATAACCATATCAACATTCTCTGGTGTAACATTAAAATCAGAACAATGCCGCTGTGCCATTGCCCTTCTGCCAGGATCATTCAAATCATCAAGACGGGAAAAAAGCCCGCTTCGTCTGCCAACCTGATATAGCGTCTGTTCTCGGGGATCCATATTAAGAAATCTATGTATAACCCCAATCATTTTTGCCTTGTCCTCCGGGAATTTGCCTTCCAGCTCTTCAAACAGGTTCAGAATATGATCACTCTTGATGGTTGTGGTAATACCATCAAGGTTCTCAAGAAAAAGCAATATCTCCCTTGCAACTTCGATATCTCCCATTTTCTGAAAATTACCCGCACTCCAATCTTTGAACAGATCAGCAGAAGAGGGAATGGCAAGAGTGCGGAGCCGGATAAAATCAGCGTTGATCTGATTCAAGGCATCAGCACTCTCCAAAGCGTGTTCCCGTGATAGCTGTTTTCCTCCAAGACCGGGCATGTAATATTCTGAAAGCTCCATGCCTGCCTGTTTAACCTTTTGTCCAGCACGAATCTGGGTGGCTTTGTCCACCCCTTTTTTCATCAGTGTGAGCACTTTGTCAGAAGCTGACTCCATGCCAATATGAATTCTGTTGAGCCCAGCTTTTGCAAAACGCTCAAGATCGATATCTTTTATGCGGGCAATTGTATGAGACCTTGCATATGATGTAATTCGCTCTACTTCTGGAAAAGCCTCTCTGATATAAAGCAGAATCTCAACAAGATGATCCGGTTTTATAATAAGCGAATTGGAGTCCTGAAGAAATATTGATTTCATGCCGTTCCGCACCCAGTTCAATGCTGCATAAAATGCCATCTGCTCATTTTCATCAAGGGTTTTGGGAGATGGTAGAACAATTTTCCCCCCTGTTCCGGTAGAACCTGATCCCCCTGTTTGGGTGGAACCTGAGTTATTCGCTTGTGCCACGCCGGTTTTGATCTCTTCCACATATTTGTGTACAATATCAATGTCCTTTAATACATGGTCTGTCGGACGAAGTGAGAATTTGCGGTTTCTGTAGATTCCGCAGAAACGGCAGTGGTTCCATGGGCAGTTTCTTGTGACTCGGATTAAAAGGCTTCCGGCTTCACTCGGAGGCCTTATTGGCCCAAGCTCAAATCCCGAGTAGGGTTGTTTCATTGTATTCTCCTTCAAAACTTTTAACATCTCCCTTCCACGATGCGTCCTAACATCTTTTTTCCATGATGTTTCTTAACATCTCCCTTCCATGATGTTTCTTAACATCTCCCTTCCATGATGTTTCTTAACATCTTCCTTCCATGATGCTTTCTGCCGTACTTATCTCAATATACGATGCTCCATGCTGTCCTCCAAAGTGACCCGCAAGCACGGTGACGAGACTATCGGGAGAAAACTGTTTTTTTCTGACCAGACCTGCTATGGACTTACGCAGCAGTTCCGATGCACTGTTTTCTATATCCACATAATCAGCCTGAACTCCGTAGGATAGAGCAAGTTCTCTCACTACCCGTTTATCATAAATCTGGGCATAAACCGGATTATCTCCTCTATATGCGGCTATGGCACGGATAGTATCTCCTGAAATGGAGTCTGCAATTATTGCACGTGTATTGAGACGCATGGAGGCCTTTACAGCCGCCTTGGCAAGATAGGCAACTACTTTGTTTTTATGTACATATGGAACGTCAAGAAACGATTGTCTGCCAGACTCAACTTCAGCAGCTATTTTTGACATCATTTTGACGGATTCCAAAGGATAGGCTCCATTGGCGGTCTCTCCTGATAGCATAAGGGCATCGACAAAGTCAAAACAGGCATTGGCAACATCAGAAACTTCTGCCCTTGTGGGTCTGGGGGATTTAATCATGGAATGGAGCATCTGGGTTGCCACGATAACAGGTTTACGTTTTTCAATGCATGTCCTAACGATTCTTTTTTGAACCAGAGGTATCTTTTCAGCAGGAATTTCAACGGCAAGATCTCCTCTTGCTATCATGATGCCGTAAACATGCTCTAAAATCTCGTCTAAATTCTCAACGCCTTCGCTGTTTTCAATTTTGGCGATTATTTTTGCCCTACTCTGTTTACGGTCGAGGATATCTTGAACCGCAATCACGTCATCTTTGTTCCTGACAAACGAGTGAGCGATAAAGTCAATATCGTGGTCTGCCGCAAATTCGATAAAGCCTTTATCCTTTTCGCTAAGAGCTGGCAGCGTGACATGAACAGACGGGATATTCACACTCTTTTTGCCGTCAATAAGTCCATTATTATCAACACGACACACAAGTATATCTTTATTTTTATCAGTCACGGTAAGTGCGATCGAGCCGTCGTCAATTAAAATGGCACTGCCAACAGGCACATCTCTTACAAATTCAGAGTAAGAGACATAGACGGTTTCATGCTGCAAAGCAGAGTCTTGACTCTGCCGAGATGATGACTCTTTGCTCTGTTGACAAGATAAATTTTGACTTTGCTGAGAAGCCAAATCTTGACTCTGCCCAGAAGACATTCCTTTGATATGCACAACATCTCCGTAACTCATCTTAAGAGGAGCTTCCATGGAACACGTTCTTATTTCAGGACCCTTGGTATCAACGAGAATGGCAATTTTTTCAGAGACTTTTCTGACATTTTCAATCACCTTAAGAGCATCTTCATGAGTCTGGTGAGCTGTATTGAGCCGGACAACATCCATTCCAGCTTCATGGAGCTGTTTTAAAAATTCAGGGGCACAATTTTTATCAGATATTGTAGCAACTATTTTTGTTTTTTTAATCATCTCTCAATTCTCCATTTTTATAGATGTTGTTGGTATTTATGACAAAAAATAATTTCTGTAGGAAACAGTTACTGCAAAAAAACAGTCATGGTTCTTCCTCATTTTTTTTATCCAGCGTCTTTATTTATGAATGTAGCCGGTGCAAATTCTGATTATCATCTCTTCAAGCAAAATAACAGGATCTCCATCTGAAGAAGATTTGAATTTGTAATCCATTTCACTCAACTCCATCATGATTGAAGCCAGTTCATTCAGTCCAAAATTGTCTGATTTTAAAAATGTCTGATATACAGGATAGGTGCTTTTTGAATTAGAG
>JADGBP010000034.1:8589-11665 GCA_015231395.1 Desulfamplus sp.
ATTGCCAAGCTCATCATTCCATTTAAGAATAGTATTCTGAAGTTCGATATCTGCTCTGCTCGCAACGGGAATGGTATTGTTGTTAAACTGCTGATAATTGTTCTGACTGCCTGAACGCCAACAGATGTTTCCTTTCCGTGCCTGGTCATCAATAAAAACCTTTACAACAAAAATTTTGCGTATCTGGTTGACCAATGAGGCAAGAAGCTGCAGGGGATGAAATCCGCTGTCACAAAGAGATTTATAATAAAATAGTGATGATTCCAGTTTTTTTTGAGCCACTGCATTGGCAAGTTCAAAGATGGCGTCTTTTTTGGTACGTCGGACTACCGAATGGACGTCCTTTAAGGTTATCCTGTCTCTGCTGCCGATAAATGCTGTAAGTCGTTCAAGATTATCGCTAAGAACAGCCGGCTCAAAGCCTGTCAACTCTGTAAGGACTTGAAATGCATCTCCGTCAATTCCCTTTCCTGTTCTGTCAAGAACATCCTTCATGGTAAGTCGCAACAGATCTGTCTGTGCCTCTTTGTCAGCTTTGCCGCTTCCCTGCGAAACAGTACAGTCAATCGCGGCTCCTGATGACTTTATCGTATTAAACAGAGCACGTCTTCGATCTGCATTTGAAGCCGTGATCACCAGATAGTGGTTTTTAGGAAATCCTTTCTCAACAAGCTGTTTTAAGTTTTCAAGGTCATGGCTTAAAAAACCGGTTGCATAAGAAGAGCCAGGAGAAGGGAACAGAGGGGCGTTTTTAATGACAACTACCCTTTTTTCCTGAAACACAGAATAGGTACAGAGACGCTCCATAGCGACAGGCAAGATAGCTTCTTCTCCTTCCAGAAGTTCATAGCCCAGCTCTTTAAGATTACCGGGTAAGAGAAAAGCTATAATAGCATCAAAGACCTTTCTGCATAGAAAATCTTCTCCCCAGATGCAAAAGAATTGAGGAGTTGTTTCAGGTTTTAGGGAACCAAGATAGTCACTTAAAAGATGGTGTTTAATTTCCGGCATTTTTCCCGTGACCTTTTACGGTTTTATTTTTTATGGCAGGATTGTTTTTTATCGCAGGTTTATGGAGCATCAACAGACGGACAATCATGCAAAGTCCGGCAATGGACATAGAAATTCCGATTCCTTGAGAGACAGAAAGAGAATTTAAAATAAAATCTCCCCTTGGATCTCCTCTGAAAGTCTCGATAAAAGCACGGAGAAGCCCATAAAAAAAGATATAAAACCAGAAAATGATGCCATCAATCTTTTTCTTTTTATCAACAGAAAGCAGAATAAAAAAAAGAGTAAAATTAGCGACAACTTCATAAAGCTGAGTCGGGTGAAGGGCTACATGAAGAGGTGCAAGGGAGGCGGGATCTTCAAAAGTGACTGCCCACGGTAAATCACACTGCTGCCCATAACAGCATCCGGCAAAAAAACAGCCAATACGACCTATAGCATGTCCAAGTGCAATAGCCGGAGCAATTATATCAGCAGTTTTGCCAAGAGGAAGCTTCTTTTTTTTGACAAAAATAAACGCAGATAGCAAGGCTACTATAAAACCTCCGTAAAAAACAAGCCCACCGTTCCATATCTTAAATACAGAAAACGGGTCTGATGAAAATTCATTGAAATTTAAAATTACATATAAAAGTCGGGCACCTATAATTGAAGTTATAAGAATGAGAAAAAAAAGATCAGCCATCTCATCCTGAACAATTCCATATCTCTTTGCCCGTTGACTGGCAAACGTAACGGCAGCAAGAAATCCAAGTGCAACAAAAAGTCCGTATGTGTAAAGGGTTATACTGCCAAATTTAAATAGAACTGGATGCAAGTTGTTTATTCCTTATTTGATAAATTCAAGATTGTCTAAGGGGTTTGGTACTGCCCCGTATCTACAAGATGATTCCCTTATTGATTCAAGATCGTCTAAAGGACTTGTTACTCCATATCCCCCTTGTTCAAGAACATGAGTGTAAATCATTGTGGTTGATACATCGCTATGACCTAACAATGCTTGAATAGTGCGTATGTCAGTTCCACGCATTAATAGATGAGTAGCAAAGCTGTGCCTGAATGTATGAGCAGTTATTCGTTTGTGTATGCCTGCTTTTTCTACAGCAGATCTAATTCCTCTGTTAATAGTGGAAGGATCTAAATGATGTCTTCTTATGACCCCACTTTCGGGGTCTATTGATAAGTTTCCGGAAGGAAAAATATATTGCCATTGCCACGCTCTTGCAGCTTTAGGAAATTTACGACTGAGTGCATAGGGAAGATACACTTCTCCATATCCCTGTGACAGATCGTAATCGTGGAGTATTTTAACTGTTGCAAGATGGGTGTCAAGTAGCGGTATTACTGATAACGGAAAAGTTGTTATTCTATCTTTATCCCCTTTTCCAGAACGTACTGTAATCTTTTTAAGATTGTAATCAATATCGTGCACCCGCAGTCTGAGAGCCTCGATCATTCTAAGACCGCTGCCATAAAGAAGTTTAACTACTAATTGCTGGATTCCTTTGACAAGAGATATCACACTTGCAACTTCCTGATGTGTCATAACAACAGGTATGTGTCTTCTTTCCTTTGCACGAATGGCATCAATTTTCTGATCAAACGGATGTTTCAGGACTTTCTTGTATAAAAACACCAGGGCATTCATAGCCTGATTTTGGGTTGATGGTGAAACTTGCCCATCTATTGCAAGATGAGTAAGAAATTGCTCAATTTTAGCTTCTCCTCCCTTCAGGTCATCCCGCGATTTCATTTTGTGAAACAGAATATATCTTTTAATCCAGTCACAATAAGAACGTTCTGTATGGATTGAGTAATGATTAACACGCATAACATCGTGAACATCATCCATTATTTTTTTGTTTTGAGCTGTTGACATTTTTATACTTTATATGATAGGCAAAAGTTACTTATCGGAGTTAATAATATTTTTGACACATTGACCTGATAATAAATTATCATGGACATTTTTACCTGATATTAGTGCTAAAAGCAACTTATCAGGTAAAATTGCATTGATAAGTGGTGTTTTAAGGCGTTATCAATGCACATTTGCCTTGATAAC
>JADGBP010000350.1 GCA_015231395.1 Desulfamplus sp.
GGTTGACGTATAGTCCCCAATTTGCTAAACTTTGATATATGAAAGTCAAAAAATTAACACCAAAACAAGCAGCATTTCACTTTAATGTGCATATAAAAACATTAAGGGATTGGGACAAACAAGGCAAAATCAAGACGGAAAGAACATCTGGCGGAGATAGACGATATATTATTGAAATGTCAGATGAACGCAAAATCTGTTATTGTCGGGTATCATCTAAAAAGCAGGAAGATGATTTACAAAGACAAATTGAGTTTATGAAGGAGAAATTTCCTGATGCAGAAATCATTACCGATATTGGTTCAGGAATTAACTTTAAACGTAAAGGACTCAAAGCCATTCTGGAATCAGCAATCACAGGAGATTGCATCACACTTTACATTGCCCATAAAGACAGACTTTGTAGATTTGGATACGACCTCATTGAATGGATTATCACCAGAACAGGTGGTCAAATCGTGGTTCAAAACGAGGATAGCCTATCACCCGAACAGGAACTTACCAGAGATTTACTCACAATCTTGCACGTTTTTTCCTGTCGAATGCACGGTCTTAGAAACTACCGCAAGCAAATTAATAAGATTATCGCCAACAAGCAACCAACGGATAATATTCAAGAATTGGACTGATGCAAGCAGGTTTGTTTACAATTGGACTTGTGATTATATCAGGTCTTGTATGAACTTTGCTCCAACATGGATGGATATTAAGAAAGACATGCACAATGCACTTGGTTTGCCTAAGTGGTGTGAAGAGATACCATTTCAAATTAAGGCGATAGCAATTAAAGAAGCGTGTGAGAGTTTCTGGAAAACTAAGGGCAAGTTTCACTTTAGAAGCAGGAAAGAGCCAGAACAGTCCTGTTATATTCCTAAATCAGCAATAAAAGAGTCTGGTATTTATCCAAGAATATCAGGCAAAAACTTAAAATATTTGGAATCATTACCAGAAGAGTCAAAAGATAGCCGACTTATATGGAGAGCAAATCAGTGGTGGATTTCTATTCCAGAAAACAGAACTATCCAAAGAAGCGAGAGCCAAGCCAATCGGATAGTTGCCATTGATCCTGGAGTTAGAACGTTTGCCTCATTTTATTCACCAGATTTTTCAGGTAAAATTGGTGAAGGCGATTTTGCAAGAATCTATAGATTACTTTTGCACTTAGATAAACTCTATTCAAAGAGAGCCAATACAGGTGTCAGAAAATGGAAATCTTATACAAAAGCAATCAGAAGATTATCAGCAAAAATCAAGAATCTAATATCTGAATTACATTGGAAAACAGCCAGATTTTTCTGTGAAAATTTCTCTGTAATATTGTTACCAAGCTATGAAACAAGCCAGATGGTCAGCAAAATTGAGAGAAAAATAAAGAGCAAAACAGTAAGATCAATGCTTGGATTTGCAAGTTACAAGTTTAAGCAAAAGCTCAATTGGGTTGCTAAGAAATTTGGAAAAACAGTAATTGAGATGTCAGAAGCCTACACCAGCAAGACACACCCTGAAACAGGTGAGATAAGAAATATAGGTTCAGCAAAATTTATTAAACTTACAAATGGTTCAATGGCAGATAGAGACATAGTAGGAGCGTGTAACATTCTGGTCAAGTTTTTGACCAAGTGTTGCACTTTGGGAGATACCCCCATAATTGCTTAAACAATTATGCAGATTGTAAGATTTGCTACTTAACTGTAGCATTTTACAATGAAAAACGTATCGGTTGATAGAATTGGAATAAAAGATGAGTGGATTGAAGAGGCTATTTGTTCGCCTCTTTATGTAGAAATGCAATCTGATGGAAGAATACGAAAATGGGTCAAGGTCGAAGAAAAATACTTACGTGTTATTCTGCTTGAAGATGGTGAGACAGTTCATAATGCGTTTTTTGACAGAAATTTCAAGGAGTAACAACATGAAGATAAAATACTTTTCAGATACGGATACGGCACTTGTCGAATTTTCTGATAAAGTGATTGAGGAAACAAGGGAGATTTCAGAAAATGTATATATTGATATAGATAAAAAAGGAAATCTTGTCAGCATGACAATAGAACATGCTAAAGAATATGCTAATCTTCCTGATTTGTCATATCAACAAATTGAAAAGGAAAGAATGTCGGCATAACCCAGCGTTTTAGAGGACACCCCCAAACTTAAAGATATTGGAAACAATTAAGAAATGACAACCTTGTGCGAAATGCTACAACAGCATTTTTATGATTATCAGATTGAGTACCGTATTCATGCAACCAGAAGGATGTTTCAACGAGCTATTCATGAAGATGATGTTGAAAGAGTTCTGAAATAAGGTAGCATAATTGAACAATATGATGATGATTTCCCGTTCCCAAGCGTTCTGATCAATGGTCTGGGTGCGGGGAATGTACCCTTACATGTGGTTGTGGCCATAAATTCAGTCGAGTTGAAACTGGTAATCATTACCGTATATAAACCTGATTCGCTAAAGTGGAGTAATCAGTTTTCGGGGAGAATAAAATGAAGTGTGCAATTTGCAGAAATGGTCATACAGAAAAAGGATTTACCAGTGTCATTCTTGAACAAAACAATACGACCCTGGTTTTCAAAAAAGTACCAGCAAAAATCTGTGACAATTGTGGAGAAGAGTACATCTCATCAGAAGTTAATAAAAAGTTGTTGAACCATGCAAGGGATGAAATCAATCGTGGTATTACTCTTGAACTACTTGAATTTGCAGCATAAAGATCTAAAGAGTGAGCCGTGAGCAAAACTCAACTTTGTACAGAGTCAAACCGGTTGAGTGTTGGAATTGGTCATAAATAGTGCCAATAGTTTTAAAAACCTGATAGTAAACGACCCCTATTCGTAAAGAGTAGGGATTTTCTTGGAACATATTATGAACTATAGTTTTACAGATAATTAAATTGGCAGAGTAGGGGCAATCCCTTGCGGTTGCCCTTATTAAAAATTGAGATACCAAAATATTTTTCTGTTCTTTTCGATTTGCCTTACGTGCTGAAATGATACGAATTGTATCATTCCGTGGTTCCGTGAATACCACGACTACGACTATACTGTACAGCAACCCTAAACCGATCCAGCGA
>JADGBP010000351.1:0-2195 GCA_015231395.1 Desulfamplus sp.
CACTGATAATTTTGAACAGAGGCAGATTTTTCTGCTCTGCAATCGCAACTCTCATTTGAAGCAAAGGCTCTAAAATTACAAGCGTTTCCCTGCTCATTTTCCCCGCACCCTTGAATTTAATAAAAAGAGGTTCTTCATCATGCTTGTCATGACGAACTTGTGTTTGCAGTTCAAACTCTTCAATTGCCCACGCAAGTCTTCCGCTGTCTGTCAGTTTTTTTTTCAGAATTTCGGCAAGATCAAGAAGATATGCCACATCATTCACGCTGTAAGCAATCATCTCAGAGGAGAGAGGTCTTTGTGACCAGTCTGTTCGCTGGAAACGTTTGTCTAAACAGAGGTTAAAGTGTTTTTTAAGAAGTGCGGCAAGACTCCTTTTCTGAATACCAAGAAACCGACATGCGATCTCGGTATCAAACAGATTATTAATTTTGATATCAAAGTCTCTTTCAAGACTCCGTATGTCAAAGTCTGCCCCATGAAATACTTTGGTGATAGCCGGATTTTCACAAACAGGCTTTATCGGGGATAAGTCAGTGATGGATAGAGGATCAATCAGGTAGTGTCTGTCAGGATCAGCCACCTGAACCAAACACACTTTTTCTTTAAAATGGTGCATGGAATCAGCTTCAAGATCCATTGCAATGTGCTTATGTTTTTCAAGATATCCGCATTGGTGCTTTAACTCTTCAGTTGAGCTGATCATGGTGTATTCAATCATTTTTTTTCTTGACCGTTTCAGGCGGTTGCCTTAGTTTCAAGACCGTTGCTTAAATTTAAAAGCGATTGCCTTGATGTTTTAGGTTTTATAAAACTTAAAACTTGTTAATAATGGATAATAATCAATATAACAGCAAAACAAGATAATGGATAATAAAACTAATGATTAATATAACACTTCCAGATAATAGTATAAAGACTTTTGAAGCATACCCCAGTGGAATGGATGTCGCACTCTCAATTTCCGAAGGTTTTGCCAGAAACTGCGTTGCCATGAAAATTGAGGATAATGTTCTTGACCTTAATCGTGAAATAAGAGAGGACAGCAGCGTAAAGTTCATAACAACAAAAGACAAGGATGCCCTTGAGATTTTACGTCACAGTGCCGCACATGTGATGGCAGAGGCTGTTCAGAATCTATATCCTGACGCTGCTCTGACAATAGGCCCGGTTGTGGAAGATGGTTTTTACTATGATATTGATATGAAACCGATTTCTGAAGAAGATTTCCCTGCCATTGAAGCTGAGATCAACAACATAATAAAGGCAAAAAAAAATTTTGACCGCAAAGTTGTAACAAAAGAGGAGGCTCTTGAGATATTCGGGAAGAACCCATATAAAGCGGAGCTTATAAAAGAACTTTCAGATCAGGAGATATCTCTTTACCAGCAGGGTGGATTTACTGATCTTTGTCGTGGCCCCCATATTCCCCACACAGGTATGATAAAGGGAATAAAATTGATGAAAACATCCGGTGCATACTGGAGAGCCGATCAATCCAGAGCACAGCTCCAGAGGCTTTATGGCACCGCATTTTTTGATAAAAAAGATCTTAATGCTTATCTTCATCTTATAGAAGAGGCAAAAAAGAGAGACCACAGAAAACTTGGCACCAGACTTGATCTGTACAGTTTTCATCAGGAGGCGGCGGGAATGCCATTTTTCCATGCCAAAGGTATGGAGATGTGGAATGTCCTTCTTGAATACTGGCGTGAAGAGCACAAGCGTGCCGGATATGTAGAGACCAAAACCCCTGTGATGTTGAGCCGCCACCTTTGGGAGCAGAGCGGTCATTGGGAAAACTACCGCGAAAACATGTATACCTCTGTGGTTGATGAGGAGGAGTATGCCATTAAGCCCATGAACTGTCCGGGCGGCATGATTCTTTACAAAACCGGTTCATACTCTTACCGAGACCTGCCATTAAGAGCCGGAGAGATTGGGCTGGTTCACCGGCATGAGATGTCAGGAGCACTATCAGGTCTTTTCAGGGTGCGTGCATTTCACCAGGATGACGCCCATATATTCATGACTCCGGAGCAGATTGAAGATGAGATACTTGGAGTATTAAACCTTGTCAACAGGATTTACAGCCGGTTTGGGCTCGGATTTCATTTAGAGCTCTCCACACGACCCAAAAAATCAATCGGCTCTGACACCCAGTGGGAAGAGGCGACCAATGGATTGAAAAATGC
>JADGBP010000351.1:2202-3080 GCA_015231395.1 Desulfamplus sp.
TATTAAACCTTGTCAACAGGATTTACAGCCGGTTTGGGCTCGGATTTCATTTAGAGCTCTCCACACGACCCAAAAAATCAATCGGCTCTGACACCCAGTGGGAAGAGGCGACCAATGGATTGAAAAATGCCCTGAACAAATATGGTCAAGAGTATGTTATCAACGAGGGTGACGGGGCATTCTACGGGCCTAAAATTGATATTCACATTAAGGATGCCCTTGGAAGAACATGGCAGTGCGGAACTGTTCAGCTTGATATGGCTCTGCCTGAGAGATTTGATCTCTCATATAAAGGGGCTGATAATGAAAAGCATCGTCCAATCATGATTCACCGAGTTATATATGGCTCGATTGAGCGGTTCTTCGGAATTTTAGTAGAGCATTTTGCAGGGAAATTTCCTCTTTGGCTTGCACCGGTTCAGGCGGTCATTCTTCCTATCAATGATGATCTTGCCCCTCATGCACATGATTTAAGCAAACAGATTTCAGAACATGGTATCCGATGCGAGGTTGATACAAGAACAGAGAGTCTGAAAAAGAAAATCAGGGATGCCCAGGTCAACTACACACCTCTTATAATAACTATTGGGGAAAAAGAACGGGAATCTTCAACCTTGTCTGTCAGAACGCTTGATGGCAATGTAAAAATGGGAATGGCAATGGACAGCTTTGTTGAATCTGTGAGTAATCACATTAAAAAGAGGATTCTTGAGGATATTGTTCTTTAAGAGCCTGAATATTTAAACAGGCTCTTAAGAGGTACTAAAGAGATATGCGGAATGTTCTCTCCGCCCTAGTGCATTAGTGTTGTGGCGGCGGGTGCATTCCCCCAACCATTCTAACTTTCAAAGCACGCTCTATTATTATTTTATTTTATT
>JADGBP010000352.1 GCA_015231395.1 Desulfamplus sp.
TGTGAAGGAAATCATGAATATTATTGAGAAAAACAACGTGCGTAAACTTAACAGGAATGAAGCACCATCTGTTGGACAGATGGAACTTTTTGGATATAACAATAAGCTGCATGAAGTGATAAAAAATATTGAAAACCTTGACATTTCCACCATGACACCTATTGATGCCCTTGTTTTTCTCAATAATATTCATGATTTCCTTCACAAGACAAACAAAGAATCGATAAAAATCCCATAAGACAAAGTATGGTTTATATAATAAATACATTAAAAACATCATTGTTGAAAAATACTATTCTGTCAGTAGTATGCTTAGCGTCACTGTGTATAGGCATTATGCTGATTAGTCTGTTCGCTTCTCCCTGCCACGCAGCCAATCATGAGGAACAATATGTCATCGCGAATGATTGCTATAATAGCCTGAAAAACAGCCCCGAACGCCAGCGGTACAGACATAACTGGATCAACTGCATTAAAAAGTTTCAAACAGTTTATACGGGAGCTCCCAATAATTCCCTGGCATCTTCAGGCATGTACCGTGCGGCGGAACTTTATATTAGTTTATACAAAATTTCAGCTTTTAAAAAAGATAAAACAGAAGGTATTGATCTTCTTAACCGTGTTATCAAAAGATATCCCTCCAGTACTGACAGGGATATGGCAGAAAAACTTCTGGCTTCAGTTCTGTCTTCTCAGGAAGATATAAAACAGGCTCAGGAAAAGAATATAAAACAGGCTCAAAAAAAAGTTGCAAAACCTGTAACAGAAGATATAAAGCCTGGAAAAAAAGATGTTAAGCCTGTAACAGAAGATATAAAACCTGCAACAGACGATATAAAACTTGAAAAAAAAAGTGTTAAATCTGAAACCAAAGATATAAAAATTCAAAAAGAAAATTTAAACAAAACAGATTCTTCTGAAAATAAAGTTCTTGAATCAAACCATAGTACGGATCCTCCCTCTTCCCAAAATGGCGATGCTTACATAACTGAATTGAGATACTGGACAACCCCTGATTATACAAGAATTGTCATCAATGTGTCTGACGAACGAAGATATATTCATCAACTTCTTGATGAAAATCCTTCCATGAAAAGACCTCAGAGATTGTATTTAGATATCAAAAAATCTCAATTAAGTAAAAATCTGCCCAGCCACACCCGTATAAACGATGATCTTTTGATGCAGGTGAGAGCGGGACAGTATACTGAGGATACAGTTCGTGTTGTGGTAGATATAAAGTCTTTTGATAATTACAAGGTTTTCTCACTCAAGGATCCTTTCAGGGTTATTATTGATGTGTGGGGAGCTAAATCTGATAAACAAACAACTTCTGAAGACAACGCCGAGTTAATAACTGATTCCAAACATGCATCAACATTAAAGCCTGCTCTTGAATCATCTGCTCTTGAATCATCTGCCCTTGAATCATCTGCCCTTGAATCAACTGTGCCTGAATCATATGCTCTTGATTTATCTACTCCTAAATCATCTGATAATTTATCAACTAATGATGTATTGCCTGTTGAATCATCAATGAATGATTCAACACCTGCTTCTGAAATATCTTCTGACAACACTTCAAATGTTGCGATGAAAAGATCAACCAAGATTGCAACCAGCAAAAGTGAAGGCAACAAAATTAGAACCAGACCATCTGATGGTTCTATTTCAAAGGATAGAGAGAATTTTTCTGAAAATTATCCTGATACTTCAATAACTTCATCTTCCAAAATATTTTCCAAAGCATCTACCAAAACTGCAACCAAATCATCTTCGGCAGCAGTATCTGAAAAATCATCTTTGGCAGCAGTATCTGAAAAATCATCTTTGGCAGCAGTATCTGAAAAATCATCTTTGGCAGCAGCACCTGAAATCACTTCTGAAACTAATTCCAATATTTCACATTCTCTTCCTGTAAAAAAATCTACAAAATCTTCAACCATGGTTCTATCCAAGGCTACAAGGAACTTATTAAGAGAGTCTTTGAAAAAAGACTCAAAAGAAGTTGCCGCCATTTCAAACAAAGAATCTTATTTAAAAAAACCTAAAGGAACTTCAGGAAAAACATCCATAAATGTTTTTGAGTCTGACCCTGAAAACAAGTCTGAAAGTGAATCTAATAAAACATCTGGAAAATCTTCCGGAAACGCTGATAAAGGCATGAAGCGCGTGGTACAGATAGCACCTGGTTCCAATGTAGATAAAATCAAGGCTTCTTCTATTGCGAAACAGCTCGCATTGGGAGTAAGAACCATTGTAATCGACCCCGGACATGGTGGGAAAGATCCTGGGGCGTCAGGATACATAAAGGGTGTTTATGAAAAAGATGTGGTGCTTGAGATATCCAAAAGACTTTCACAGAAAATAAGGGCTCGCCTTCACTGCAATGTTATTTTGACACGCACAAGAGATACTTTTTTAACTCTTGAAGAGAGGACAGCCATCGCCAATACAAAAAACGCTGATCTTTTTATTTCATTGCATTGCAACGCGTCTAACGATAAAAATTTAGTGGGAATTGAAACCTATTTTCTGAACCTCGCAACTGATGAGAGATCAATTAATGTGGCGGCAAGGGAAAACGCCACGTCCAGAAAAAATATCAGTGACCTTGAATCTATTCTGAACGATCTGATGAAAAATTCAAAAATCAATGAATCCAAAAGATTGTCTTCTGTTGTTCAAGAACATCTTTACAGGGGCATCTCGAAAAAATATTCCAGAATTAAAAATCTTGGCGTAAAACAGGCACCTTTTTATGTGCTGCTCGGTGCAAGCATGCCCTCAATACTTATCGAAACATCATTTTTGAGCAACCCAGAAGAGTGCCGAAGATTGATTGATGCGTCATATCAAAACGCCATGTGTGATGCCATTGTAGATGGTATTGCAAAATATATCAGTGAAACCAACCCACAGAGGTTATGATATTTATGAAAATACGCTTAAATATAAGCAAGCAAATTAGCCGCTTGTTATATTGATTATTTTGTTGATAATAATAACAAAAGGAGAAGAAAATGGCTTTTGAAAATCTTATTTTTGAAATTGAAAACAGAATCGCCACATTGAAAT
>JADGBP010000353.1 GCA_015231395.1 Desulfamplus sp.
AGTATGCAAATATAAACAGATACATTGCCAATGGACACACCATGTTCAATGTACTGAATGCCATGTTTTTCCTCTGCTTCCTTCCAGTGCTCACTAAAGCTGCAATCTGGCTTTCACCAAAAGATAAAAAAAACAAATCACGTTATCAACTGCCTGTGTTTGACACAAGATTCATTGACTCTCCTATAGGTGCTATTGCCAAAGTGCAGGGTGAAATTATCAAGATGGCTGATTTTACCATGAATCGTCTGCAAAACGTTTCAAAGTGTCTCAAGGTCAGAGATGATGACAAGCTGGGCGAACGGGAAGCTGTAGAAGAGCATATTGATCAGATGCAGCTTGTTATTACCCAGTATCTTACCTCAATTTATCAAGGAGGAGTGAATGAATCAGAAGCAAATGAAGTATCCGAGATGATGCGCATCACCAATAATCTTGAAAGAATTGGGGACTCCATGGAAAATGCCTCAAAAACAATTGAGCGGATGTACACCCAGAATATTCCTCTAAGTGAAAATGCTGTTAATGATCTTGAATCCATAGCAAAAGAAGTAGATATATTTTTTGATATGGTTATAAAAGCCATGAAGGAAAAACCAGCCGATTTATTTAAAAAGGCTGAGGCTCAGGAAAATCTTATTGATTCCATGAGAGAGAAGATGCGTAATGATCACATAGATAGACTAAGACAGAACAACTGTTCTGTTGATGCGGGACTTCTCTATATCTCTCTTCTCTCCAACTATGAAAAAATGGGGGATTACTGTTTTAATATCGCAATTGGTGTCAGCAGGATATAACAGCTTTCTGCAATTACTCATGCATCCTGCAGTGCATAGAATTCATAGAAAATAGAACAATTCCATGCAGTGCTTAGAATAATGCAGTACGTAGGACATAAGCAGCTTCGCTGCAATTATTGCGGGATTGAAATTCCTGAATAAGAACAAATGATCACTATCCTGAAGGGATGTTAGTTTCTTTGGAGATTTTTATGAATATAAAACAACATGTTAATTCCAGTCTATCTGCTAAATCCTGCGTATCTGACAAAGGCACTTTTATAGTTGGCATTCACAGACCCGCCTTTGATGTGGAACTCTTCAGGGCAAACAGTTATGTTGATTCTCTTGGAACACTGTCTGATGGTACAGTTATCAAAAATCAAGCCAACTTTCCTGCTAAACGGATTGAGGAAAAAGAGGCTGATCTGATTTATGAAATACCAAATCCTTTTCCATTCCGAGGCACAACCTATATCAATTCAGCATGGGCAGACGGGAAAGTTGGCAAGCCCGAACAAATTTGTCTGCCCCCAACACCTGATTGTTCGTTGAGTAAAATGTTGAACCAATGGTTTACGGATCAGAATCTGAATTATATGTCTGAAAACCAGCAGATAAAAAATCAGGAGACAACTTACCTGCCTGAAAATCAGGAGATGAACAGAGACTCTTTGCACGATTTTTTCATAAAAATGCCCTCTTCTCTCAAGATTGCTCTTGCCCAGAGTACAACTGATCCTGAAGATCTGCTGTATCTACTTCCTTTGTGCTGTACCTTTTTGTTTGATAAAAGAGGAAACCCTTCGGGACTGCTGTTCAAAAAGAGAAGTAATGGACGAGTTATGCCTGACATTCAGGATCACACGCTTTTTGACGTGATTGCCAACAACCCCGCTCTACCGGATATTTACAAAAGAGTAATGGTGCTTAAACCCGGCATTCAGGGAGGGAGTGAAATCACCGGAGAGTGGTTAGAAAATAGTTTAGACGAAGATAGTTTGAATGAAGATAGTTTAAAAAATGGACTGGAAACTGAAAATTTGAGACATACAAAACATGGGAGTAAAAGCCACGTATTTGAATATCTAAGAAGGAACAGCTATATCCCATGGGGACACTTTGCCGCAAATACCGCAGATGATGTGGTAAGATACAGCATAAAAGACCTGACAATGTCTGACATGTCCGGCATGCGTCATTTATATTATCAACGGACTTATCTGCGTTTAGCAGAGCAACTGAATATTTGTGCACCTGAATCCGGCAAAACAATTTCTCCCGCCATGCTCGAACAATTTAGATTTGATATTATTCACCGGCTTGAAGAAAATATGAACACAAACGTTCATACCCCCCTCTTGTTCAATGCTTCTCTGTGGGGCTGGAATTTTGGATTTGATTGTGCACAATCAGGTTACAGGCTTCACGCATCCCATCAGCAGATTCATCAACAGTATGCAATGATTCATAGTCAACTGCCAGAACAAATATCAAATACAGATACGTCAGGTAAATATACAATCCCATCTTATTCCTGCGGCGACCTTGTAGCCGATTTTATTGCATCCTACAGAAACAGCACCGGAAAACAGTTTTTTGATAACTACATATTGGCTGTCAGGTCAAATAATAGAACCGATGGAAGAAATAGAATCAATATAAAAAATAGCGTCGATGAAATAAATAGAACTGATGGATGTGCCAGATGTACAGATGAAAAATCTTTGCCGTCAAGCCTCATTGTGTATGAAGATGAAAATGTGCTGCTATTTGTTCCAAAGGCTCAGACTTCCCAGTGGGAACTTCAACTCATGACACTTAAACAATGCGGAAATATTCTTGAAGCAGATCTCGGAATGAGAACCTCATTGGACAGAGCAATGCTCTTGGCACTACAGATTCTCGAAAAGATGGGAGCACGAATGGTCACCTCAATTGAATTTTCAAAACGATTTGATTCCATTGACAGGGATCAGCGTCTAATGTATGCCTTTATGCCAAGACTTCCTGAATCGCCTGGTGCATTCAGTGAAGCTCAGCTCAGGTGGATCAACGGCCATTATCCTGAAGATTTTGCAGAGGCTTGCAGAAAGAGACTTGCAGAAGTTATTTAATCAAGCCTGGTTTTTCAACATCAATTCTTAATCGTGCCTGAAGGGTAGGGCGTCTTGGATATTGTTATGAAATCGATATGAGAAACATGCAATATGTCTAAGAAATATACAATAAATATCATCTATACAAAATCAAGATGAGAAATACGAAATTAAGATGAGAGATAT
>JADGBP010000354.1 GCA_015231395.1 Desulfamplus sp.
CTGTCAGCTCTTTAAGATAAAACGATGACGGCTCAGCATAGTGAGTGATGGTTGTAGAGAGAGCAGAGACAATAATAAGAGGGAGCATCACCTCATAACTACCTGTAATTTCAAGAATCAAAAAGATGCCGGTAAGTGGGGCTTGAAGAATACCGCTGATCATGCCAGCCATTCCAAGCAATGCAAAACACCCCTCATTTACCCAGTGCAAAGATGAAAACAAATATGTCAGCAGTCTGTGGTACGCAAGTCCTGCAAAACTTCCAATAACAAGGCTTGGGGCAAAAATACCGCCAGAGCCGCCCCATCCAAGGGTCATGGAAGTGGCAAGAATTTTTGCTATACATCCAATGGCTGCAATGCCTATTCCCTCTCTGAAAACACCTTGTATCATATCATGAATCGCGTGATAACCCTCCCCCATGGCTTCGGGCACTGCAAAACCCAGAAGCCCCACTGCGGCTCCACCCATAGCAGCCCTGACCCAGAAAGGCACCCTCACTTTTTTTGAAATTTTATGCATGGTTCTTAAAGATCTTGTGAATATCACTGAAGCGATAGAGACAAACAGGGCAAGACCTACACAGGCAAACAGATCTGGATGGCTGATATTAAAATCGATGCTGCTTTCAAAGGCAATTATATTTCCTCGAAGGGTTCTGCTGATCTCTGCACCGGCAACCGCAGCCACAGCAATGGGAATAATATTGACCATGGACCACTCACCCAGAATAATCTCCATAGTAAAAATAATTCCTGTGAGCGGGGCATTAAAAATCGAGGCAATCGCTCCGGCTGCACCGCATCCCACCAAGGTTATACGCTGTCTGTCATTCAGAGAAAAAAAACGGGCGATATTGGAACCTATCGCTGCTCCGCTTACCACCACAGGTGCCTCAGGACCTGCTGAACCACCGCTCCCAATTGTAAGGCAACTTGATACAAGACGAGAAATAATGGAACGAAGCCGGATAAGCCCTCCGTACTTTGATACGCTGTAAATTACTTCAGGTACGCCATGGCCGCCTCCATCTTTCATGACTTTATTAAGAAAAATTGATGAAAACATGGCCCCGGCTGCCGGCAGAAGAAATGCCCACCAGTAGTGACGTAGATGATGCAGGCTATCCATCATGAAGATAATGGCTCTGTTAAGTCCAAGTGCGGCAAGTCCACTGCAGACGCCTACAATAATACCCATACAGATAAGAAGAAGCCTGTCGTCCATTATGAAAATCGAAAATGTGCCAGGATGCCGCCATGAGGTCACTTTTTTCATTATGCTTTCAGATTCCTTTTTCTCATTATGCTTTCAGATTTATTAGACTTCCTGCAAAACTGGAATTTGACCATTGATTTTACTGGATGAAAAATGAGTTTTGCAGGAGGTTTATTTTTCTAACCATGCTTTAACATTACATTTCTCTTTTATCGATACTGCTTTCCATCTCTTTTATTCTGTTCAGGAATAAATCGGCGTCTGGTTTTTGTCGGACAAATGTCATGAACTCTCTGTCTCGTAGGCAGAATGAGAGTCTGGAGAGCATATTAAGATGATTTTCTATGGTTGAACTCATAAGAAGAAAGAGTACAAATACAGGCTTGTCATCAATGGCTTGAAAATCAACGTTGTTTTCAAGAAAACAGGCTACAATCATGGGTTGACTAAAGCCTTGCTCAATTGGATTCCTTGGGTGGGGAATAGCTACTCCCTGTCCTATACCAGTTGAGGCGAGTTTTTCTCTTTCCATAAGTTGATGATAAATTTCAGCCAAATTTTTTCCGGGAAAATCAGGGATTTTTTCAACAGCAGCCTGAATCACCTCGGTTTTTCTCTTTCCGGTAATCCCGTGAAATATGCCCCCTCTTTTAAACGCAGAAAATAAAAGAGAACTCGATAAAGTCTCTTTATTTTGATGTGCTGTTTGATTTTGATGTGTTTTTTGATCAACATGTTCATCGTCAGAACTCATCAATATTTTTCGCTGCTTTTCAGCCCATCGGTTAAGCTCGGATTGATTGTAAATCCCCATGTTGCCCTGTTGATTCACAGGAATTTTCCCTTGTCTGATCCAACGGTTTAATGTATCCATATTTAACCCAAGGTCATCTGCAATTTGTGTTAGAGAACGTCTCATTAATCAAAGTCTCCATAAAGAGAAAGTCAACAAATCTTCTTCCGTGCTTATTTTTTTTTCTCTTATTTTTTTATTTTATCAAGACCCTCAAAATCGCGAGCAATAGTATCTCTGTCATATACAATTTCAACTCTACGATTCCGTGCCCTGCCTTCTTCGGTGTCATTGGTAGCAACAGGTTTATACTGGGAATATCCTTCAGCGGAAATATACTTTGGATTAACTCCATTTTCCACAAGAAGACGTACTACTGAACTTGCTCTGGCTGAAGATAGCTCCCAGTTAGATGGATACATATCTGAATTTATCTCCAAATTATCAGTATGCCCCTTGACTTTAACATGGTAAGCAAGCCTTGCTAAAATAAAGGCAATCTTTCTTAGAATCTCTTCCCCCATTTCAGAGATTTGAGCACCTCCCTTGGTAAACAAGAGCATGTCAGTCATGGTAATCACCGCTCCCATATCTCCTTGTGACGCTGTTACAAGCCCTCCAAGCTTATTGAACATGACAAGCTCTCTTACTTCACTTACAACCTCTTCAAGATCTTTTTGTATTAAGCCACCCATTTCATCGACCTGCTGTGCTTCAGTCGGAGTTTCTGATGGCACGGCGTGCATGGTTAAACCTTCCCTGTTACCAGCTTCAGGAACAGCAGATACACCCAATGCACTTCTCAAGGATTCCACAAGTTCTTTAAATGTCTCCTGCTGAGTGGTGCTCATGGCATACATGAGTACAAAAAAACACATCAACAGAGTAACAAGATCCGAAAATGTTGCCATCCATTCTGGAGCACCGCCAGGACACTCTTGCTCTTCTGCCGGAGGAGGTTTAAGTACCGGTGCTTCTGCTTCTGATGAGTCTTTTTCCGCCATATCAATGATACTTCCCTAATTCTAATGTTTTTTGTGATTCACCCTTTTTA
>JADGBP010000355.1 GCA_015231395.1 Desulfamplus sp.
CTCACGCTTTATATCGTTCCAACTGAATCGCTCTACTCTCTGCCGTTTGAAGCATTGAATAACAAGCCTTCTCAATCAGCAAATGAAAACACGAACCCGAAAACAGGTGAAACCGCTCAACATTATCTGATTGAAGATTATCCCATTGCCTATCTCTCTTCAGCTTCTCTTTTAAAAATTTTGCGTGATTCACAGGCACGTAAAAAACAGGCTCCGACAAATCAGTTGCTTGCATTTGCAAATCCTGTTTACAGCACAACCCAGATTGACGAAAATAGTATTGAAGGTTTGAAAATAAAAGGATACCGTTCAGCAGCAGGTGGAACATTTGCCCCGCTTCCTGAGACAGCGGACGAAGTTAAAGAGATTCAAAAAGCTGTGGATACTGGTGGGAAAAAGAGTTTGTTGCAGCTACAGCAGGACGCTTCTCGAACCAGTGTGTTCAATTTGAACAACTCAAAATCTCTGGATGATTACCGTTATGTGGTCTTTTCATGTCATGGAATTCTGCCCGGGGAAGTTAGCCGCCTTATGCAACCAGCACTTGTGTTGTCAGACCCTGATCCGCAGAGCAAAGAAAATGGATATCTTACAATGGCTGATGTGTTTGGATTGTCCTTTAACGCTGATTTGATTTCGCTCTCTGCCTGCAATACAGCCCAAGGACAAAAACTTGGCGGTGAAGGTGTGATGGGTTTAACCCGTGCGTTCATGTATGCTGGAACCCCAGCAATTGCGGTGACGCTCTGGTCAGTTGAATCAATGTCTATCAAAGAGTTGAATACAGGCTTTTTTCAGCAGGGTAAGCAAAGGAATGGGTAAGGCAGAGGCGTTGCGAGAAATTAAGATTCAGATGCTTAAGAACACAGCACAAAACAACTGGTCAAATCCGTTTTATTGGTCGCCTTTGGTTGTTTTTGGAGATGGGCAATAAAGGAGGGCTTACCGCCATAAGATGGGACAATCCACAGAATAAGATTTTTTTACAAAAACTTGGTATTTGAACATTGGAAAGATAACAAGTCTCAAAAAAATTGTAAGTATCTCGTTTTATGGCGGC
Organism: Desulfamplus sp.; assembly: GCA_015231395.1. Lineage (GTDB taxonomy): Bacteria > Desulfobacterota > Desulfobacteria > Desulfobacterales > Desulfobacteraceae > Desulfamplus. Next base: position 1,061 of record JADGBP010000355.1, read on the forward strand.
AGTCTTCATGGATGAGTATGAGGCTCTACTCTATATGAGTATGAGCCTCTATTTTTTCCAGCAGGAATGAGGATAAGACTCTATTTTTTCCAAAACTCAGGGACAAACAGAATAATGACTGTATATATTTCAAGTCTTCCAAGCAGCATGCACCACGAAAGAAGCCATTTGGTTGCGGCAGGCATTGCCGAAAAATTATCCACAGGTCCCACATCTCCGAAACCCGGACCAATATTGCCAATGCAAGCAGCGACCGCACTGAAGGCGGTTATCATGTCAGTGCCCATGGCTGCAACCAAAATACTGCATATTATAAAAATGCCAATGTAAAGTGCCAGAAAACCCATAATGCTTCTCACAACATGAAACGGAACCACTGCCCCGTTCATTTTGATCTGGGAGACGCTGCGGGGATGAACCAGAGAAAACAACTCCCGATAGCAATACTTGAAAGCTACCATAATGCGGGCACACTTCATGCCGCCTCCGGTGGAACCTGCTGACGCACCAATAAACATGCAAATAAAAAGCAGTATCTGACTTAATCCCGGCCACTGCTCGTAATCGGCTGTGGCATAGCCAGTAGTGGTTATAAGAGAAACTACCTGAAAAGAAGCGTACTGAAAAGCCTTTCCCGCTGTATCATATACAGAACCATAAATATTGAAAGCAATGATAATACTGCACCCTAAACAGAGCAGAAGAAAGAAACGGCATTCTGAATCCCGCCAGAAGATCAGTGTTTTTCCACGCAGCATCTGGTAGTGCAAAGAGAAGTTAATACCGGCAAGAATCATGAAAATCACAATGACATAATCAATATAGGCACTGTTATAATGGGAAACCGAACTGTTTTTTGTGGAAAATCCACCAGTAGGCATGGTGGTAAGTGTGTGACATAAGGAATCATAAAAGCTCATGCCGCCAAACAGCAGCAAAATTACTTGAAGAACAGAAATCAGAATATAGACATACCATAATATTTTTGCGGAATCGGTAAGTCTTGGAGAGAGCTTGTCCGGTACCGGGCTTGGCACTTCCGCTTTAAATAGCTGCATTCCGCCTACTCCGAGAAAAGGAAGAATGGCCAGAGATAGGACAATAATTCCCATTCCTCCCAACCATTGTATCAGGCTACGCCAGAAAAGAAGACTTTTGGATACCCCTTCAATATTGGTTAATATAGAAGAGCCTGTAGTTGTAAATCCAGATACAGATTCAAAAAAGGCGTCTGTAAACGCGGGGCAGGCATCGCCGAAATAAAATGGGAGAGCCCCAAAAAGTCCGATGAGTGTCCAGCTTAAAGCCACAATTGCCATGCCTTCCCGTGGACTGATATACTCAATTCTGGTTCTTCGTGCGACCATGTAGAGAGCACTGCCCGAGAATATGGTTATTGCCATGGAAATCAGGTATGCCATTAGTGTGCCGTCCTGATATAAAAGGCTGCAAAGTAGTGGAAATATCATTGAAAATCCGAGAAAAATTAAAAGAATTCCGATGATTTTTGAAATATATTGCCTTCTCATGTCTTATGCCTTGTTTAAACAAATAATAATTGATGTACCCTCTTCATCAGAAGTCTTCATTCTGATTTCTCCGTTCTGTGTATGTGCGATAAGTTTTGCACTGTATGCTCCAAGCCCTGTACCTTTGCGTTTACCCGAGGTTGTATATTTGTTGAAAAAACGATCACGAATATCAGGTGATACTGCACCCAGATTGTGAATGCTAATTATGGCTCTCTCTCCGTGATTCTCAAGAACGAAATCTATTTTTCCAGATTGAGGCGATGCTTCAATTGCGTTTTTGACAAGATTTGCAAGCATTGAATAACAAAGCAGTGCTTCTCCTTGAACAAAAAAAGCTGCACTTTTATCCTTAGAAAAATCATCAGTCCTGTCAGCAGAGAAACTATTGGTTTTATCAACCATCTTGCTTTTATCAACTGGCTTGAGTTTATCAACTGGCTTGAGTTTATCAACTGGCTTGAGTTTAT
>JADGBP010000356.1 GCA_015231395.1 Desulfamplus sp.
TAAATGGGATTGGAGTCGTAAATTTCCTGTAATTAAAATAGATTTTGCAGATGGCACTCTTAAAAATAGGGAAGAGCTTGATAGACGTATCTGGAACATCATGCGGAATAATGCAGAACGGCTTGGCGTAAAGTATCAAAAAGATCAATACAGTGATATTCCCGGTTGTATGGCAGATATTATTGAGCAAAGCGTCAACACCTATGGATTGGGTGTTGTGGTTTTAATTGATGAATACGATAAACCTATTCTTGATAATATAGAGAATCCTGATATTGCTCTTGAAATGCGTGAAGGTTTAAAAAATCTCTACTCAGTTTTTAAGGGGCAGGATGCCAAGTTGCAATTTGTATTTATGACAGGGGTCAGCAAGTTCTCAAAAGTCAGCCTGTTCAGCGGAATAAACCAATTGAGAGATATTACAATCAGCAGTGATTTTGCAGCTATATGCGGATATACCCAGTCAGATTTGGAACTATATTTTGTTGAACATCTGCAAGGTGTTGACAGGGAGAAACTCAAACAGTGGTATAACGGCTATCAATGGCTTGGGGAGGCAGTTTATAATCCTTACGATATTTTACTTTTTATAAGCGATAATTTTACTTATCGTAACTACTGGTTTGAAACTGGCAGCCCTGATTTTTTAATAAAAATATTTAAGCAGAAACGCTATTTTCTACCTGACCTTGAAAAGTTAGAGCTTACAGAAGAAATTTTAGAATCATTTGACATTGAAAAGATAAATCCTTTAACGCTTCTCTTTCAAACTGGCTATCTGACTATACAAAATAGTTTTACCAAACGAGGCAGGCTTATTTTTGCAATGAAGATTCCAAATATGGAGGTTAAAATTGCCTTAAATGATCAGTTCATCAATGCTTATACAGATATGGTAAACGAAAAAATAGGAATACAGGATAGTCTCTATAGTTTTTTAGAAAAAGGAGATGTTAAAGGAGTTGTTGGTGTAATTAAAAGGCTTTTTGCCTCAATTCCATACAGAAATTTTACTGGAAATAACCTTATTGAGAGCGAAGGATATTATGCTTCAGTGCTTTATGCTTTCTTCTCCTCACTTGATGCAAAGATAATTCCAGAAGATGTAACTAATCATGGACAGGTTGATATGACTGTAATGCTTAGGCATAATATATATGTGGTTGAGATCAAGGTGGTTGAAGGCTCTGAAATTGACTACAATCCAGCTTTAGAGCAGATTCAAAAGATGAAATACTCAGAAAAATATATTGGCAATAAATATAATTTATATGCAATAGAAAGTAGTTCTAAAAAAGAAGATACCGCTGAAAATATGGGAGTGTATGAATTAGGGCTGGTGTTTAGTAAAAAAGAGCGGAATATAATTAGAGCGGATTGGAATCAATATTATTAAACTTTAATATTATCTAATAGACCTCCTGCAAAAATCAATTTTCAGCCAATAAAATCAAGGGGTAATTCCTAATTTTGAAGGCAATCTAATAAAGGATTTAAAACATATAAGGACTTAAACAATGTTTATAAAACATTATGAAATTTGGTCAGGTCTTATTGCTGCATCTATTTTACTTGTTGGTGTATTTGTTCTGCAAACACCATTATGGCTGAATTTCGTTGTTGCCATATCTCTATTTGCTGGACTTTTTATGGTTGGATCATTTTGGATAGAGTTTCAGATTGGACGGGAGGCTAACAGAATGACTGAAGAGTCTATGGCAGATAAGATTTTGAAAGGTAAAAAGAAGCTTGGTGAGATAAGAAAAATATCAACTACAATAAATCAACCGCTAATACGTCAGCAGATTATAAGAATATGTGATCTTGGAGATAGAATATTTAAAGGTTTTGACGAAGAGCCTCATGCAGTTGCAGGTGCAAGCCGTTTTCTGCTCTACATAGACAGGATTTTGCCATACGTTGAAAAATATGCAAAAGTCTCTTCAACAAGGACAGGCACAGAGATGATAAAAAAAGATGGAGAGATTCTTGAAGTGCTGAACTCATTGGAACAAGGTTTTGAACAGGGTTTTAAAAATTATCTTGAAAAAGATGTTGTTGAGCTGAAGACAGTCGGGCGTGTTTTAAAAAAGATGATGAGTGTTGCAGAGATTGGTAAATAAAGAGAAATCGTGGTTAAATTTTTATTGCGAAGCTCGGGTTAATACTGCCCCTTGGGGCGTTGTAATGCTTTTAAGATAACAACTACAATATAAAGAGGTGATTATGAGTAAAATCAAGCTGATAATAGGGCTGGTTTTAATTTTGGCTGCTGTTGGAGTTGCTCTTGTTTTTGGTCCCACACAAAAAAGTTCAACAATTAAAATTCTTTATGGGAGCGAAAAAAAAGGGCTGCTTGGAGATGCTGAGATTCAGAAGATATTACAAAAAAAATATAAATTAACCATTGAAGGAACATCTATGGGTAGCCTTGAGATAGTAAACTCAAATGTAGATGGCGTAGATGGAATATGGCCCTCAAGCAAACTTGCAGAGAGTATGTTTAAAACTGCACATCAAGGCATTGACTACAAATCAGAAAATATCTTTAACACACCTATAATATTCTACTCTTGGCCAGAAATAACTGAAGCTCTTATAAAAGAGAAAATTGTGGAAAAACGAGACAATCTCTATTTTGTTATTGACACTAAACGCTATCTTCAGATGGTTGTAGATGGAAAGACATGGAAGTCTATTGGACTTGAAAAGCAAAATGGTCAGATGAATATTTACTCAACAGACCCCACAAGAAGCAACTCTGGCTTTTTAGTTGCAGGGCTTATGGCTGTTATTTTAAATGATGGCAATATGCCTGACGAGAACTCTTTATCTGAGACGCTGCCTAAAATAGTCCATATTTTCAGAAAACAGGGTTTTTTAGAAAATTCAACAAGTTATCTGTTTGATAAATATCTTAACCAAGGACAAGGCACATATTATTAGCATCTGATTTATCAATGCTAACAGAAGCACCGATAGGTTTAAAAAGCTCTTCAGATTCTACAAAAAGACGTTTATCAACTCCATCTAACGAAAATCCCATAAACAACG
>JADGBP010000357.1 GCA_015231395.1 Desulfamplus sp.
AGTGGTATTGAATTGGATATGGATTTCTCCACAGACGGAGAGTTGATGATGGATAGTCCACAAAATTCTGATCATGGACTGGAAATTGAAATGGTAGAAGATGATTCTGAATTTGAGTTAGATTTTTCTTCAGAAATTCAACAAGATACCAGTATCCAACACAAAACGGAAACCACACGACCATTAGAAAGTATATCACCTATGGATCTGGAGTTTTCCACAGATGAGGATGATAATGAGTTTGACGATGATGAGTTTGATACTGATGAAGAGTTAATCCAAAGTTCTAATGTAACAGCAACTGCGGTAAAAAGTGCCAGCAGCAGACAATCCTCAGAAAACAAGATGTCTCTTAATAAATCTGATTCCCAACAAACCACCTTAGGAGGTCATCTTATCAAGAGCGGAAATCAGAATGCTACCCTTTTTGGAGACAAACCCAATCTTTTTGATAAAAATCCGCTTTTTGAAAACAAGAAAAAGATATCAACAATCGGAAAATTTATTTTTATATTTCTTTTTTTAGTATTTGTCGCGATTACAGGATACGCTACTTGTATTATGACGGGAATAAAAATACCTTACATATCTGATATTAAAACACCCTATATATCTGACATCAAAATACCTTATATCGAAAAAATACCCTATATAGATAAAATTCTACCTCAAAAACCAGAGCCGATTAAATTAACACCAGATCAAAAAACCGTAACCAGTAAATTTATTACAAACACAATATCCGGGAAATTATTTTTTATTACGGGCAATGTAATAAATAATTCAAAAATTTCATGCAAAGATATAAAAATTAAGGGGTCACTTCTTTCTGCAAATAAGTTGAAGGTAAAAGAAAAAATCGTTATATGCGGAAATATAATATCCGAAGACCAACTAAAAACATTAGATATGAATGCAATTAATTCCATTCTTTACAGCTCAGATGGAAATAAAAAATTTACTGTTGAGTCAGGGCAATCAATTCCATTTATGATTGTTTTTTCAGATTTTCCAGATAATCTTGAAAATTTTACTGTAACTGTAACGGGTTTTGAACGGATTACCGATAAAAAATAGAAAACTACAGCAATCTCCATTTTTCAAATAAGTATTGACAACACATACACCAAATTGTATAAAGACCGCGTTTTAGGCGATGTAGCTCAGTTGGTCAGAGCATGCGGCTCATATCCGCAGGGTCCGGGGTTCAAGTCCCTGCATCGCTACCAACAACCATTCTAAAAAGTTCCAGTAGCATGTGCAAAAAGGTCTTACAGAATCAATTCTGTAAGACCTTTTGTGTTTTTATGGGTTCTATTCGTAATAGCGATCATAGACACAAAATCCATTAGAACCAGGGGATAGATTCCCGTTCAGCCAGATTACTGATTTCTGATGATACAATGCGTATGATAACATCATAGGGAATGTTTTTTTTCATGCCAGAGCATGAATCTGCCATGGCATCCCAGTTTTCAGGGTTGGAGACAAGAGTTGGTATGAATGGCCATGCTTTGCACATATGAGGTTTTACAGGATGGATTGAGCACTGCCTGTCATGTTGAAAAAATATGCATTGTCCAGTTTCAGACTGTGCCAACACATATTTTGAGCCGGAGCTGCTACAAAATTTTTCTTTAAACTTAATTGAATCGCAATTTATAAACGCTGATATCTTCTCTATATCTTTCTGTGTGACATAAGTACCCCCAAAGCCTGCACAGCAATCTCCGCACATCACGCACTGAAAAATATCGTCAGATCTTTTTAATTCAGAATCCACGCCTTCCCTCCATTGCACGCTGCATAGTAACCTGATCAACATATTGCAAATCACCGCCCATAGGAACACCGGAAGCGATTCTTGAAACAGTGATACCTGTGTTTTTAAGATTGTCGGCAATGTATGAAGCTGTGGATTCTCCTTCAACATCAGTACCAGTTGCAATAATAACTTCTCTGATATCTTTTGCTCTGGCCCGTAAAAATAGTTCTCTCAGCCTGATTTCATCAGGCCCTATTCCATCCATGGGAGAGAGTGCTCCTCCTAAAATGTGATAATGTCCATGGAAAACCCCTGATTTTTCAATGGCTGCCATATCTGTAGGATTTTCCACTACACATATCAAAGATCTGTCTCTGTTGATATTGCTGCATATCTGACAATGCTCCGTGTCACTCAAGGCAAAACATCTGACACAGAGCTTGACTCTTTTTTTCAGCTCAAGAATATCTGATGCAATTGCCTCTGCTTCGTGAAGCGGAGCATGAAGAATATGAAGTGCCAGTCTTTCCGCTGTTTTTCGTCCAATTCCCGGAAGCGTTGAAAGACTCTGTATCAGCTTGAGGATTGATTCAGGATAGTAGTTCAAATTTTTATATAAGCCTGTTGCATATGGCTCCGTTGTCGTGAAAATATATTCTGAAATCCCTGTATATCGGTTCTGTATATCGGGTTCTGTATGTTGGTTACATCAATCCTGGTATGTTTAGTCCACCGGTGAGTTTGCCCATTTCCGATGAGACCATGTCCTGAGATTTTGTCAAAGCATCGTTAACGGCCGCCAGAATAAGATCCTGAAGCATCTCGATATCTTCAGGGTCAACAACCTCCTGTTCAAGAGATATTGATTCAATTCTCTGACCACCATTTGCGACCACCTTGACCATACCGCCGCCGGCAGAGGCCTCAACAGTTTTTGTTGCAAGCTCTTCCTGCATTTTCAGCATTTTTTTCTGAAGCTGCTGGGCCTGCTTCATCATTCCGCCCATGTTTCCAAAGTTTTTCATTACATACTCCTTTAGGTTTTGCATGTATCTTAAACAAGATATTTTAAATAGTACCTTACCGTGAAAAGATCTTTTGTTTTTGCTGACAATGAGTAGCTCAATTGAGGTTCTCTGTCAATGCCAATAATCCCATATTCAGGCATTTTCGAAATCTTGCTGTAATTAAAGCGTGTGGCAAAAAAACTGCTGCCACAGATATTACTGAGAGTGACAGAGAGAGTATCCTGATACTTGTCACTGAATATTCGCTGGTTTATCTGAC
>JADGBP010000358.1 GCA_015231395.1 Desulfamplus sp.
AAAAATCTATGGGATTCTGATTTAGAGAATTTTAAAAATCCTGAATGACCATTTAAAAGTCCTGAATAACCATTTTAAATCCCGAATGGACATTTTAAATCCCGAATGGACATTTTTAAGAGCCGTATGGTATCGCCCGGTTTTAAACCACCTTTCGGAACATATTTTGAAGGCAGAAGCACCTCGTCTTCCTTGGGATTCAAGTAAAAACCAAAGGATACTTCTCTTTGAACTATCAGATTGTTATAACTTCCTATATTAAGCATCTTTGTTATATTAAGCATCTTTTTATCTTGTTCCTCAGGAATTTCAATACCTCTCAACAATTGCAGCCAAGCTGCTTATGTTCTTCCCACTGAAGTGGAAAGATTCATAATCGGAGTTGCAGCCACTTTTTCAGGGTATTTTGCAGTTATGTCGGCGTAAAAAGCGTGGACTTTTAACATATCGAATTCTATATCCCCGGTGGGGATTATGTAGGGACCAAGCCCACCTGTTTTGCGACCATAATCAATAAACCCCATAACGATTGGAATATTTGCACCTTTTGCAATGTGATAAAACCCGCTCTTCCAGTACATGACCTTTTGACGTGTGCCTGTCGGTGGTATTACTATAGCCAGTTCCTCATGCTCATCAAAGGTTTGAATCATCAAGGTTACCATATTGTTTGATTTGCTCCTGTCTATGGGAATGACTCCTAACCATTTTAAAATAGGGCCAAAGGGAGGTTTTAAAAGCTCCTGTTTTCCCATCAGATGGATATTAATCTTTAAAGCAAATGCCACAAGCAGGGTATAAACAAAATCCCAGTTAGATGTATGCGGAGCTGCAATCAGAACATATTTCTTGAAATTCGGCCGCTTGCCTTCCGCCTTCCATCCTGTCACATAAAGAAAAAATCTGGAGAGCCAGTGCATTATACTTTTAACAATAGGTGTGTCGAAAATTGTGTAATTCAAAATTTTTTCTCCTTATGTGTTGGAAAATTGTCTTGTTTTATAGAAAATTGCCTTGTTTTATAATATCCTAAGGAATGAGCACGAAATAAAGTTCCCATTTACAAAGCGGGAATACACGCCTATCAACAGTGGACTATTCCGAAATGGGTAAGTTATTTAAGACTCATTCCTAAAATTAATATCCTAAAATTAGCGGTTAACATAAACAAATATTTATAACACAGAGAGGCACATATCTGAAAGAGTGAATTCTGTTTTTGCAAAAGTATTACAAACCCCAGTATCAATTATTAAAACAAGTTATTTTTTTGTCCGATTTATCTGATAAGTTGATTTTTGCAACAATATAAGGTAAAAAATCGGACTTTGTTTTTATGGTTAAACTCTCATGACCGGATTTCGGTCACCCCTGAATATGACAACAAGATGTGTTTTCACGGGGAAATATTAATCAGGAATTAATGGAGGATAAAAAATAAAATGCAAAACCCTCAATTGAACTACTGGAATCATCGTCTGGAAAAGATTAAGGAAACTCTTGAAGATAATAATTTTGAAGTATTCATTGCAAAGAGTGCTGAAGATGCCAAAGAGACTGTAATCAATCAAATTCTGCCTTCCTTGGAAGTCAAATCTATATCATGGGGCGGTTCCATGACCTTTATTTCCACAGGTCTTTTTCATATTTTAAAAGATGATGAGCATTATCAAGTTATCAACACTTTTGATAAAACATTGCCGGTTGAAGAGCAGATGGAACAGAGAAGAAAGTCTCTTCTTGTGGATCTGTTTATTACAGGCACTAACGCAATTACCGAAGATGGCAAACTGGTCAACCTTGACATGATCGGCAACCGTATTGGTGCAATCACCTTTGGCCCAAAAAATGTGATTATACTTGTCGGAAGAAATAAAATCTGCTTTGATCTTGATGATGCCATGTACAGAATCAAGAATTACGCGGCACCTGTAAACACCATGAATTTAGATAAAAAAACTCCATGCAGTCAGACAGGATTTTGCCATGATTGCCAGTCTCCCAACAGAATATGCAACACATGGAGCATTACAGAAAAATGTTTTCCAGCAAAAAGAGTTAAAATAGTTCTTATCAATGAAGATCTTGGTTTTTAACCATATAAAACAAGATCTTGATAAAACGAAGATCTTGTTTTTTAAACATGCAAAATATTAAGGTGCTCAAGAAGACCATGGCATTTCAGAAAATTACAGTATTTCAACAAAACGGCTCTGCATTGAGCAAGATTGCCGGAATCAAAAGGTTTGGACAAGAAAGATTTATTCTAAATATTATTGATATTCAAGCGAACCTTCCCCATCTTATTGATAATACGGAAAAATATCTTCCTGACCATATTGATGCCGATCTGGTGCTTGATTATTTAAAACATCCAGACCTTTCGACAGATCTTGCACAGATGTGCCAAAAAGCCGGTATCCCGATAGTTGCATCTGGCAAAAAACTCACCGTTCAAGGCGATATATTTACCCCTTCTACTTGCTGCATGCTTCCTAAACACGACAGCCTTGGTGAATATGGCAAGATGTTCGGAGCACCTGAAATTAATCTTGTCGTCAAAAACGGAAAAATTGAAAAGGTAGATGTTATTCGTGGAGCCCCTTGCGGTGCAACATGGGATGCGGCAAAGAAAATTGAGGGGCTTGATTTAAAAGATGCTGAAGTCAGATATGGTCTTGAAGTGCAGTTTTTCTGTACTGCCAATCCCGCAGGCTGGGATCCTATCACCGGTAAAAGTCCTGTCCATATCGCGGCTGATATTCATGGGTCGGCAATAAAAAAGGGGTTGAAAAACCAGCAGGAGTCAACTACTGCTACCCTAAAAGGATAGTAGTTTCCTGTGCCAGGATTTATGGAAGTCTTTTATGGGAGTCTTTTATGAGAGTCTTTCTGCTTATGGCTGTAACTGGTTATCGTACAACTGGTTATGGCTTAATTCTTGGTCTCTTGAGGGTGCCGATTATCCTGAATGGTATCCCTCCTTTACCAGATTTAAAAAAGAGTGTTGCTAAAGAAGCCAATCCGGAAAAGGAAGATATATGAGAAGG
>JADGBP010000359.1 GCA_015231395.1 Desulfamplus sp.
ACAAGAGAGATTCGATAACATGCTTTGGAGAGCGGGAGTTTTTGCATCATTATTTTTTATATTCATAAAAGCATAATGATGCAAAATGCTTCAAAAATATATAAATCTGAAATCTAACAAAGTAGAATTAATTAGGACTAATAAAATAGCCGAGGCTTATGACGAGATGCTGAAATTCGGGAGAATAGCAGCATGATTTTTACCGAACCATTGGACAAACATCCAAATCATAATGATGATGACTTTCAGTCATAACATACAGACTGACTTAAAGTCATGAGCTTTCAGTCGGCTTCATCAGAGAAACGCGGCTTTCAGCCGCAACTCATTCTATGGACTTTCAGTCCATAGATGGTTGAATTTTCAACGGTTTTTTATTTTAAAAATGTGCTGCCTTTTTGAACAGCTCCCTCTTTAAAACGAGAATATCTAAGCGGGTTATCTTTATTATTCATTTTTCCAGCAGCAATATCTGCAACTCTTTTGCCAGCAGCAGGAGACATCATTACTCCGCACCAATAACCGCAGTTAAGATGAAAACCCTCTATTTCACCAGAAGGTCCAATCACAGGCTTGTCATCTGGAGTATAAACATATTGTCCAGCAGATACATTGATATCAGAACCAACTATTTTATCTGCGATTGTTTCAAAGAATGGATTAAGGCGTGATACACGGTGGATTGACTCAGCCGCAAAATCCCAATCAGTAGGCAGTTCTTCACTTGGAGGAGTTTCCGGCTCATCAGAGTCAACCCAAGCACAAAGCACGCCGCCTGCTTCTGGACGCCAATATGAGTGGTTAACAAGATCAACCATAAATGGAGCATTTTTAGGAACAATATCTTCTGATACTTTAATATAACATTTCTGGCGTTTTACAGTTTTAAGAGGCATTTCAAGACCTGCCATTCTGCCAATCATAGCAGCAAACGGTCCTGCACAGTTTACAACAAGGCGGGTTGAGATTTTTCCCTTATTTGTTTCAACTGCTGCAACCCCTTTAGAATCTACAATAATACCAGCCGCTTTTGTTTTAGTGTAAAACACTGCATCATCACTTGCTTTAGCAAATCCATAAGTTGCTTCATGAGTAGATAACCAGCCGTCTTTATTGTTAAATGTCGCAGCTAATGCTTGAGGAGCAAGAAAAGGAAATCTTTTATGAAGTTTATCGCCGGCAATAAATTCAGCATCTTTTACTCCAAGCTGGTGGTAACGATTTACAGCACTTTCTAATTCCGACAGCATAGTTGAATCGTCAGTTACAAAAAGATAGCCTCTCTGAGTTATTCCTATATGAGTATCATCATAACCAATAACTTGATTAAAATTTTCAAACATTTTTACACTTTCAACAGCAAGTTCTGCCATATCACTCTCTGTAAACTGTGTGCGGAAACACTCAACACTTGCAGCAGTGGTTAAAGATGAAAGTGCATCTCTCATTTCAAGCAAAATTACCTTCATTCCAGATTTAGAGAGCCAGAATGCTGTGGAAGCTCCAACAATTCCTCCGCCGATTACAACAGCATCAGCAGTTGTATTACCAAAATTTTCTGCAGCAAAAATTCTTCCCACAATATCTCCTTTTCTGAATCTACATAGTTCAGAATTTAAACAAATAGTTATTGTCCTATTTTTAAAACTTCTCTTGCATATTTAATGCTTCTTATGCAGGCATCCAACTCTTTCATACGGGCAGTTTCAATTGGATCACCACCCATATCCCACTCTATTTCAAAGTTAATCCTGTCAGTTGGTGATAGTTTCTTGATAAGGTTGTAAACTTTAATGCAGTCAATATCTCCATCACCTAAAGCAACACCATGAAATCTAACTCCAAATTGGTCTCTATCTAACTTATGATCGCAAAAATGGTTGATAAAAGCATAAGGGGCAAGTTTAGTTACTGCCTCTTCCGGTCCTTCTAAAACTCCCATTGAATTTACAGTATCAACGCAGGCTCCAACTTGCGGGTGGTTAATTTTTTCAATCAGCCATATAATTTCATCTGCAAATGTTTCAGTATGGTTTTCTAAACCGAGTTTTACCCCTGACTTTTCAAGCAGAGGCAGAGATGATTGAATCTCATCGTGGATATCGCATAACTGCCTCATAACAGCTGGGTGGAAACAGCTTCCATAAAGAGGTCTTGGTCGTCTGATATCTAAGCTCACTTTGCCATATTCTGCACCAAGCATCTGTGCGATATGGATACCTTGTTCAACTGTATCAGTTAAACGGCTGTCAAACTCCTCGTTTAGTGAAAAATTATACTCTAAATATAAGCCGTGATCTTTTGCAGCATCTCGGACTTCTTTTAGTCTTGCATCATCTTTTGTTTCTAAATCGCAGCCAGTGATATGCAATCCATCAAGCCCCCAATCAACAGCATTATCCATAAGCTGCATAAGAGTCATTGATTTAGGACGAGGTTCCGCATGTATTCCCCAATTCTGCCCAAGCCCCCAAAGATGAAGCGTGTATGTGTGTATTCCAAGTTTAAATTTTTTATCCACCGCTCTTTATCCTCTCTCTTGAGCTTTATATTCTTTTTTTATTTATTTTTTAGGCGGCATAAGATTTCTTCCCTGCTTTTGCCCCCTGCTTTAAAAAGAAACTTGTCCAAAAATTGTTTAGACATATTATTGTATATAAATGCAATAGATATACCAAAAATTCAAATAAGCAGTAAGATAAAAAATACCAAAGAATTTAATCATATTTTTCATGCCGCTGCCCTTAAAACTTGAAATATTAAACATTATAAATTAGAAGAGTTCAGCTGTTAAAATTAATTCATATTGTTATTTATAAATTTTTTTTTATAAACTTATTAAAAAATTCTTGCTGGACTTATGAAAAGACAAAATGAGAATAAATATAATAAGCAGCATAAAGCACAATGAAAATATATTATATAGCCTTCCTATTTCATTTGTGCAAAATTCAAGTTATATTTTTGCAGGACATATCACGATTTGACATCAAAAACAGATAATAAAAGGTTATATGACTGAATGCTGAAATTAGAAGATATTATTGA
>JADGBP010000035.1 GCA_015231395.1 Desulfamplus sp.
AGTACAAGGGGATTTCATTTGGCAACGGTTGCCCAGAAACTTGGTAAAAACGTGACTATCTTTTTACTTGATGAAGCTGTATATCTTGCCAGAAAAGGGGCAATGGAAAATATTAAAGCTGCCACAGGAGATATCGCAGATGATTTGCTTGCTCATCTGCAGGCACATGAGGTTCCAATGCTTGTCTGCACCCCATGTGCAAAAGCAAGATTTATTAAAGAAGAAGATCTGGCAGATGGCTTCAGGCTTGCCCTTGCCAGTGAACTGATTGAACTCTCCTGCAAGTCAGCAGTAATAAGTCTTTAAAGTGAGGACAAAATGGTAAAAAAAGTAGTTATTGTAGGTGCTGTAGCCCTTGGACCAAAAGTAGCATGCCGTTTAAGGCGACTTGATCCAGATGTTGAGATTACCGTAATTGATAAAGATTCTCTTATATCCTACGGTGGATGTGGAATTCCCTATTATGTTGGTGGCGATGTGGCAGAACTTGAAGGGCTTTATTCCACTATTGCTCATGCAAAAAGAGATGCCTCTTTTTTCAGGAATATCAAGGGATTTAATGTCCTGACACGTACCGAGGCAATTGAGATTAAACGCTCTGAAAAAAAAGTTGTGGTGCGTTACTTAGATGAAGAGACGGAAGGAGAAAGCAGGGGAGAGAAAAGCGGGGAAGAAACAAACAGAAAAGGAAAAAACAGGGAAGGAGAACTTGAATATGATAAGCTGGTTATAGCCACTGGTGCTACTCCCATACGTCCCCCTTTTCCCGGGTCTGATCTTCCAAAGGTTCATGTGGTCTCAAATCTTCATCATGCCAGTGCTATAAAAACAGCCATATCCAATGGAGCGGTTGAACGTGCTGTGGTAATTGGAGCAGGAGCCATTGGTATTGAGATGGCAGAGGCTCTTACTGATCTTTGGGGAATTGAAACCACAGTTGTTGAAATGGCAGATCAGGTTTTGCCACAGGCACTTGGCAAAGATATGGCAAGGATTGTAGAAAAAAAGCTTCAGGACAGAGGTGTTAAGCTCCTGTTATCCCAAAAAGTTATACGGATAAATGGAGATACTGAAAATGGCGTTGACTCTGTTGAAATCGTTGGTCAAGCCGACATAACTGACCTAACTCAGAAAACTGCTATAACTGATAAAATTGAGAAAATTAATATAACTGAGAAAACTGAGAAAACTGAGATAACTGAGATAACTGAGAAAATTACTCTTCCATGTGATATGGTGATTTTAGCTGCCGGTGTGCGTCCCAACTCTGAACTTGCCGTAGCAGCAGGGCTTGCAGTTGGAAGAAACAGAGGCATTCTGGTAAACAGGTGCATGCAGACCACAGATCCTGATATATACGCTGGCGGAGATTGTGCAGAGTTTACCAATTTAGTCAGCGGACTGGATTGTGTTATGCCGTTAGGCTCTCTTGCCAACCGTCAGGGGCGTATTATTGCAACCAATATCAATGGAGGCAATGATCAGTTTCCCGGAAGTGTGGGAACTTTTTGCATCAAGATTTTTGATATGGGCGTTGCCAAGGCTGGATTGACTTTTGCTCAGGCAAAGGCTGCGGGTTTTGATCCTGTTCAGGCTGTGGTAGCACAATCAGATCGAGCACATTTTTTTCCTGATGCTGAGTTTATGTTCATGAAGTTAATTGCAGACAGAAAAACCCGAACAGTTCTTGGAGTGGAAGCGGCAGGTCCTCAAGGCGATGCTGTAAAAGCCAGAGTGGATGCTGTGGCACCTCTTTTGAAATTCGGAGTTGATGTAAGTGAAATCTGCAATCTTGAGGTGAGCTATTCGCCGCCTTATGCTTCAGCAATGGATGTTGTTAACAATGCTGGAAACGCACTGGACAATACATTGAACGGAAATCTTAAATCCGTTGATACCTTTGAGTTTATAGAGTTGCTGAAAAAGGGGGGTATCACGGTTCTGGATGTCAGAAGCTCTGTACAGGCTGCTCCTTTTATTGGAAAGTATCCTGAACAGTGGATAAATATTCCACAAGATGAACTCAGGAGACGATGGGAAGAAATCCTCGAACACGTCCCTGTAAAAATGGCAGCAGATTTATCATCAGATTCATCATCAGAATCAGAATCAGGTTCAAATTTAAACTTACGGTCAAATTCAGATTTATCATTAGATTTATCAACAAATTCAAATTTACCATCAAACAAACCATTATATATTATTTGTGGGACAGGTCCTCGCTCTTATGAAACACAGGTATTCCTTAATAGCAAAGGCATCACCAATACCAGAAATGTTCAGGGTGGATATGCAATGGTGCTTGCCATTCATTCTTCTTTGGTTTAGAGAAGAAATAAGATTTGCTATCGACAAAAAGAGGGGGCTATCTAATACAAAAAGAGGCGATTTAATAATGGCAAAGGAATGGATTTTAAACAGCGTTTTAAACCGTTTTCAATTGAATTTTAAAAGAAATGTTGGTGCTGTTTCGGAAGAAATCAGAAAGTGCTCACCTAAAAAACTTGATGATTGGGAAGAATACTATTTCAAGAATGTGCGTAATAGAGATCATATAGTCGAACTTGGAAAAAAATTATACATTAAAATAACAGAAGTGGTTTATGCAGAAATTGAAGAAATAACCGAAGAAGACTGTATAAATTATATGACGCAACTTGTTATCAGTAGAACTTATGACGGTTACACAACAGAAATTACAACTATTTATGGACAACTCTCAAATCTTCTTGATGTTAAAATTGAACCATCACCAGATAAGTGGGATAGACTATACAATGTCGATTTTTTTATAAAAGTAAATGAAAAATATATTGGATTACAAATAAAACCTGTTTCAAGCATTAATAGCATACCTCAAATATTTAAAGAAAAAGAGATACAGAAAAATACCCACATTAAATTTACCGATGAATTTGGAGGTAATGTTTTTTATATTTTCTCCATTAAGGACGGGAAGAATAAAAAAATATATAATACTGAAATAATAGATGAAATAAGAAAAGAAATTGTTCGGTTGTCAAGATGAAAACTAAACATCAATTCTTATTTCAGGATAGTCGTTGTTTGTCAGATATCAAATCAGATACAATAGACCTTACCGTTACATCTCCACCTTATCCTATGATAGAAATGTGGGATAATTTATTCATAGAGCAAAACAGTCAAATTTCAGATGAACTTAATAAAGATGATGGAAAAAGTGCATTTGAATTAATGCATAAAGAGTTGGATAAGGTTTGGCAAGAAGTTCTAAGAGTAACAAAATCAGGTGGCTGGGTAGCAATAAACATTGGTGATGCTACACGTAAAATTGGAAATTATTTTCAACTATATTCAAATCACACGAGGATTACTTCCAAATTTATAACAATGGGTTTTGATGTCCTTCCACTTATTTTATGGAAAAAAACAACTAACGCGCCTAACAAATTTATGGGTTCAGGAATGCTTCCATCAGGAGCTTATGTTACACTGGAGCATGAATACATTTTGCTTTTCAGAAAAGGTCATCGAAGAGAATTTAAAACAGCAGAGGAAAAATACAACAGAAATGTAAGTGCATTTTTTTGGGAAGAAAGAAACAGATGGTTTTCTGACAATTGGGATTTAAAGGGTGTTTATCAGAATTTATTTAATTGTAAAACCAGAGAAAGAAGTGCAGCCTTTCCTTTTGAGCTACCCTATCGAATTATTAATATGTATTCAGTAAAAGGTGATATTGTTCTTGATCCATTTGTTGGAACAGGAACTACCTCATTGGCATCTGCTATTTTACAAAGAAATTCGATAGGATTAGAAATTGACAGTAATTTTAAGGATATTATTTTTTCCAAATTTAATGAGATTCCAAATAAAAGTTATGAATTGGCAAAGTCAAGAATTGATAACCATTTGTCATTTATCAAAGAGTATATTGGTAAAAAAGGGGGAACTAAGCATAATAATAATAACTATAATTTCCCAGTGGTAACGAAACAGGAAAAAAATCTTTTAATATCATATATAAATAACATTGAGTTTAATTCGAACAGTTTTTTAACCAGCCATTGCGAATATAATTTAAAAGCTGAGAATTTAAAAACTGAAAATGAATTTGTTTTCTTTAATGAGCAGAAACAACCACAACAAATATCTCTTTTTTGAATATTGTGCCCTATACATACAAACAATATGGTAATAAAAAAACAGACTTTGACGGGTTACTATTTGGATATGGTCAATAAAAATAGTTAATGTCATATATTCTGGAGCAAATTAAATGTTCTTTTCTTTGATTGAAAAACGCAGAAGTATCAGAAAATTTAAAGCACTGCCCGTGGAAAAGGAGAAGATTGAAAAAATTATTGACGCGGCTTTAAGATCTCCCTCTTCAAGAGGTTTTAATCCATGGTGTTTTATTGTGATTGATCAGCCTGAACTTCTTCAAAAATTAGCTATGGCAAAGCCTCACGGTGCAAATTTCTTGAAAGACGCACCTCTTGGCATTGTTGTTTGTGCTGATGAAAACAGAACAGATGTCTGGATTGAGGACACATCTATTGCCACGATTTTTATTCAACTTGCTGCTGAAGCTCTTGAACTTGGGAGTTGCTGGATACAGATTCGTAACAGGCAACATGATGAACTTATTTCCGCAGAGTCATATATACGGGGAGTTCTTGCAATTCCAGATAACTTTAAAGTTGAATCTATGATTGCACTGGGCTATCCTGATGAGCATAAAAAAGCTCATTCAAAAGAGTCTCTTGAAATGGAAAAAGTTTTTTTTAACGGTTTCGGGAAAAAATAAGATAGCGTTTATAATATTAAGATAACGTTTGTCATATTAAGATAACGTTTGTCATATTAAGATGGCGTTTGTTGTATTAAGATGGCGTTTGTTATCAAAATAAAAATCAAACCAATTTCTCGAATAATGGCTTGAATAACACAAAAAAGGTATTTTACACTGGAACTTAAGCAAAAAATAATACATCTTATTCAACGCAATGACACAGAGCTGCCAAGCCTTCCGGTTATTGTGAGTAAAATTCTGGATATTGCTTCAGATGAGAGCACCACATTAGATGAGCTTGCAGAAACTATAAGTTATGATCAAGGAATGACCAACAAACTACTCCGGCTCTCCAATTCAATCTATTACGGGCAGGTACACCAGGTTGATAGCGTGAAAAGAGCTATTGCGGTTATAGGCGTTGATGAAATAGTCGGTATAGCTCTTGGGATGAATGTACTTTCTTCCCTGACAGGTAAAGAGTCTGGGCTAAGTCTTGATATGAAGGCTTTGTGGATTCATTGCATTGGTTGTGCTACTGCTGCAAAGGAGATTGCCGCAAGAATCAATCCTGAAATTTCAGGAAAAATTTTTATTCCCGGGCTTTTGCATGATATGGGAAAGGTGATTCTTGCAGTTTATTTCAAGAATGAATATCGTGAAGTGCGTGCAATTGCCATGGAGCAGCAGCAACCCTTGTTCCGTGTTGAAAGAGCAATGTTTGACCTGGATCATGCTGTTTTATCGGGTCTTTTAATGAAACGGTGGCAATTTCCTGATCACATACTTTATCCAAGCAGATATCATCATAATCCATCGGCCTGTCCTCCTGCATATCGAGATTATGCCATGATTATTAACCTTGCAAATTATCTGTGCCACAAGGCAAACATAGGTCATAGCGGCAATCCCATGTCAGTGGCTGTCAAAAATTCCACCCGTAAAGCAGGGATCAACGAGATTGCCCTGAAACTTATTCTTGACCAACTTCGTCTTAAACAGGAAGAGATAAAAATATTTTTTGACATTACAACCGATTAGTCATCATGATAACTAATTGTCGTAAAAACTTATCGTAAAAACATATTAAGAGCAAACAAAGGCAAACGCTCAACGCCGGCACCCCTAAACTCAACGTTAGATTTAAGAAAGAAGTAACTATGAACCAATTTAATATATTTGAAGGCATATTAGTCTGCATTCTATTTATAGGATATATTTTGCTTTGGCGTATTAAGCAAAAATTACAGCAAGCTAAAACAGGGATTGATCCTGAAGTCGTCTATAAGGATCCACGTCCAACCCAACGATATTTTGCTATTTTAATGCGGGTTATGACAATTTTAGTCATCATTTTGATATTATTGCATACTTTAGGAGTAGATAACGTTCCTGGGTTTTATAAGATCCAAATCTTAGATCATCTTTTAGGAGATATTTTTGGCGTTATTACTGGATTTTTAGGTTTAACATTGTGCTTTATCGCTCAAAAAACAATGGGACATTCATGGAGAGTTGGTATTGATGAAAAAAATAAGACAGACCTAATAACCACTGGAATTTACAAAATAATTAGAAATCCTACTTATAGTGGACTATTTCTTGTCTGTATTGGGGTCTGGCTAATTTTTCCGACTATGTTTTTTTTAACGTGGGGTTTACTGTTTTTTATAATGATAGAGTTTCAGGTAAGATGTGAAGAAGAGTACCTAATGGAGACACACCAAGAAAATTATAAAGATTATTGTTCATATACAAAAAGATATATACCGTATCTGTATTAATTGTTTTAACCAAACTATGATTCAACAAATACTCCGTAGATTGTTTATAAGACTGACTCCTGACACACTTAAAATAAAACCAGGAAATCATTGTAGAGAAGGTGCTTATGTGCTCAAAATTTCGTTTTTCTTTGGCAAGAGAATCATAAAAATCTCTTTGGCTTTGGCTCTTTCATGTTAAGGATAAAGACGAAATGTCCTATAAAAAAATAATGGCAAATATTATTGCTCAGGAAATTCTTGATTCCGGAATCAAGATCCCCTCTTTACCTGCTTCCGCCCCTCGTCTTTTGGCTATGGCTCAACAGTCAGTTGAGCAAATTGAAATCAATGTACTTGAGGATCTTATTAAAAGCGATCCCATCCTTTGTGTCCAGATTCTTAAACTGGCAAACTCACCCTATTATAATTCAGGTATGGAAATCACGGGGCTACGTAAAGCGATAATGAATATAGGTCTTACTGAGACCATACACTCTCTTTATATGTATATATTTAAATCCATATTACCGCCGTTTCCTAATCTAAATGGATTTTCCGACAAGGAATACTGGGAAGAAGCCTTGGCCTGTGCAGTTGCAAACAGAAGGCTTGGGGATCCGGGACTTCTGGTGAAAGCATTGCCAGGAGAACTTTATATTGCCGGTCTGCTTCAGGGAATCGGGAAATTGATTCTTTCTGTTTATGATCCGAAGGCTTTTGAAAAATGCATTAATATCAGCAGAAACACTGGTCAGACGTTTGGAGATGTTGAACTTGAAATATTTGGAACTACTGATGATCTTATAGCATATAAAATTTTAGAGTCATGGCATCTTCCTTCCATGATATGTGCGGCTGTGGGATATTGGCAAGCTCCTGAATCAGCAGCGTCTGAATATCGGGAAATTGCCGGCTTGACTCAGTTTGCCTGTTCTGTTGTAAGAATATCCGGGCTTGTAGGTACCTGTGAATGGATAGGTTATTCATCAACAGACTCCTTTATTGCGGATCTTTCAAATATCTATATTTTTAAAAACAGCTCTTCTCCTCTTGCCGGTACTGGAAAACAGTATCAACTTGTTCAGGAAATTGTTTCAATACTGGAAAAAAAATTTACTGCAAGTCAAGAGTCAAAAGAAAAAAAAATGCCTCAGAAAACTGAATTCAAAAATCTGGTTAGGCATGATGTAGTAAACGATGCCTCTGGTTTTCCTGCAAAGAAGGATTTTTTTAACTGGATACGATCATTTTTCTGACACCAACCACTCTTTGAGCCTTACAAGACCTTCCTGTGTTGATATTAGTGGCTTGTATCCCAAATCTTGCTTTGCTCGTGAAATGTCAAACCAGTGTGAGGTGGAGAGCTCCTTTGCCATGAATCGTGTCATGGGCGGCTCTTTTTTGATTTTAAACATGCTGAATATGGTTTCTATAGCTGTTCCGGCTATTTGTGCACTTCTTGCGGAGACTCTCCCTTTAATCGGCGGTAAACCCGCTGCATCAAGCATATTATCTACCATTTCCCACAAAAATACCGGATCATCTTGACTGATGAAATAAATCCTGCCTGAAATAGAATCTTTATTTGCCATGGAATCTTTTGAAATGGAATTTTCATTTGCCATGAGCTCTTTTGAAATGGAATTTTTATTTGCCATGAGCTCTTTTGAAATGGAATTTTTATTTGAAATGGACTCTTTTAAAAAAGATTCTTTATTTGAAATGAGATCTTTTGAAAGAGAATCTTTTTTTAAAACCGATGTTTCTATTTCTTCTTTTAACTTGTCACCGGCAAGCAGATGAGCATGTGCTGCATTGTCAATATAGATTGTGTCAACCTTATTTTTCCCGTCTCCAATCCTTTTGAGTCGCTTGGCTCTGGCAATAATACCGGGAAGAAGGTGGTTATCTCCAGGACCCCAGATGAGATGTGGTCTCAGAATAATGGTTTTTAATCCTGCAAATTTTGCATTACCCATTGATGTTGTGTTGTCTCTTGATGCTGTGTTGTCTTTTGATGTTGCTTTGAGTACGATTTTTTCTGCCATGGCTTTGGTTTCAGGGTAGGGGGCATGGTAAAAGGCAGGGTAGGGGACAGACTCATCAACTCCTTCCATGTCACTGCCGTCAAACACAACACTTGGTGAACTTGTATGCACAAGGCGGCTGATCCCATTTTTTAAACACGCATTCACAACATTTTCTGTTCCAATTACATTTGGTTCAAAGTAATCTTTCCATCTTCCTGATACGCCCGCTTTGGCAGCCACATGAAATACCATATCCATACCACTGCAAGCCTGTTCAACAGCCTTGTAATCAGTAATATCCCCCTGGAATTGCTGAACACCCATTTGATCAAGTTCAGGATAGAATTGTCTTGAGAAGCTGGACACATCATCACCACGCTGGACAAGTTTATTAACAATGGCTTTGCCAAGAAAACCGCCGCCGCCTGTGACCAGAATTTTTTCTTTTTTCATCGATTGTCCTCTTTACGGTAAACGAGCATGATTGCGTATCAATAATATCATGCTATAAAAAACAGATTGGTTTTCATGGTAGGTGGTGTCAGAAAATCTGCAATGAAGGTTTATTTTCAAGATTGTTTGAATATTGATATAATGAGCATGAATCCAATAAAACCGGCACAAATTAACCCTCCAATACCAAGGAATGAAAGTCCTAATAACATTGGTGGAACGCTAAAAGATAGCAGCAGTGAAGATGCAAGAATCAATGCAGCGATGATAATGGAAAGGGCAATTTTGTTGTTTGCCTGATGGTGTGTAGAAAGAATTTTTTCAAGCCGTTGAACATCAAAACCAATAGTAAGTTTTCCCTTGCGTAATTGGCGTATGATTGCAAGGGATTCCCTTGGAATGTTTTGCAGTAGCTTTATTGATTCAACAGAGACGCGACTCATATCATCAGATAGTCTTGCAGGTGAAAATCTTGCCGCTTTTGCTTTTTTTATGTATGGGGCAGCATGGCTCATCATATCAAATCCAGGATATATCATATGGGCAACCCCTTCTACTGCGGTAAACGCCTTGAGCATGAGAAAGGTTTCAGGATAAAGCCTCAGTCTGTGGTTCAGGGCAATCTGAACAATATCCTGAAGCATTTTTCCCATATTGATATCTTTGAGTGCCGTACCTGTAAAATAGTGACCTGTGAATCCCGAAATATCTTTTTCCAAAGCCCTTAAATTTGGTTCTTCATCATACTCGGTAAGTTCAAGAAGAAGGCGGCTTACCTGTGGAATGTTCTGCATAACAGTATTCGCGATGATATCAATAAAGGCTTCTCTGGAGTATTGATCCACAAACCCCATAATACCAAAGTCCACAGGGCAAATAACATTGTCTGGCAGGACAAAAATATTGCCGGGATGCAGGTCTCCATGAAAAAAACCATGTTCCAGTACTTGAGTCAGGATAAAATCTGCACCTCTTTTTGTAAGAAGCTTCCTGTCATAACCTTTTGCATCAAGGGTCTCCACTTCGGATATTTTGATGCCGTCCACATATTCCATTGTGAGTATGGAACAGGTGGTATGATCCATATAGACTTTTGGGATATAAATGCCGGAATCAAAAATAAACTGTCTTGCCACCCGCACCATGCTTGATGCTTCAAGAGTATAGTCAAGTTCTTTTTCAAGGGTTGAAGCAAATTCCTGAACAATTCTCACAGGTTTAAAGAATGAGAGATCTTCAATGTGGTCTTCCATCAGGGTTGCAAGATGAAGAAGTATCTCCAGATCAACGGCAATGAGCTTCTTTATGCCTGGGCGTTGAATTTTAACAGCAACCTTCTCTCCTGTTTTTAAAATTGCCCGATGAACCTGACCAATCGAAGCAGATGCAAATGGAGACTCCTCAATCGACTCAAATGGTGTTGCTTTATATGCAAGTGATTTAAACTGGTTTTGCGAAGATTGATTTTGTGAAGATTGATTTTGTGAAGATTGATTTTGTGAAGATTGACTTTGTGAAGATTGATTTTGCGAAGATTGATTTTGTGAAGATTGATTTTGCGAAGATTGATTTTGTGAAGATTGATTTTGTGAAGATTGATTTTGTGAAGATTGACTTTGTGAAGATTGACTTTGTGAAGATTGACTTTGTGAAGATTGACTTTGTGAAGATTGACTTTGCGAAGAATAGAAAAAAACAGAATTTGATTTAAATTCTGATTCAATAATGGATTTGACTTCTGCGAAGCTGAAAGGAGGTACATTGTCCTGGAGTTTCTCCAGTTCATGAATAAAGGGCAGAGGAATAAGGTCAGGTCTTGTGGAGAGAATCTGTCCAAACTTGATAAATGTGGGACCAAGCTCCTCAAATATGAGTCTGACCCTCTCCTGAGGAGTGAGCTTTTCAACCCGATCCCGTTTTTTTCTTGATATCATCTGAAGACCGACCTCAAGGTAGTGGTCGATCTTCAGGACATCAATAATATTGTCAAATCCATATTTAAACAGAATAGTAAGTATTTGACGATATCGGTTTACATGTCGATAGGTTCTTCCAATAATTCCGATACTTCTGAGATTCAGCATGATTTAAGCAGACTATCATTGTCATTATCGTCGTTGATATTACTGTAACCGCCGCTGTTAATAATGCTTTTGCTGTCGTCGTTGATATTGTCGTCAATATCGCTACCGATGTTGATGTTACTTTCACTATCGTTGTTGATAATGCTGTCGTTGTTGATATTGTCGTCAATATCGCTACCGATGTTGATGTTACTTTCACTATCGCTGTTGATAATGCTGTCGTTGTTGATATTGTAATGCAAAACATTATGATGTTGAGAGATAAAGTTATGATATTATAATGAAAAACATTATGATGTTGAAAGATAAAGTTATGATATTATAATGAAAAACATTATGATGTTGAGAGATAAAGTTATGATATTGTAATGAAAAACATTGTAATGTTGAGAGATAACATTATGATATGAGAAAGCGGTTCAAATGGATAAAAGCAGTGGTATTTGAGTGGTGTTTCAACCAAATTTAACCCTATTTTTATCCTAAT